>JAITLF010000186.1 GCA_031278025.1 Treponema sp. | reverse complement strand
TTATCCTATTTCTTTATATGATATAGACTTATAGACGCTCGCACCGCTTTTTCCGGTTGATATTTTCCACGCATCGCTTTCGGAGGTATCTTGCCGGTTTTCTCTCTCATGATTTCCCTCTCTTTGCCCGGAATTTCCCGGTTTTCAGGCGTTTTTTGCCCATAAATCAGGCTTTTATAGAGTTTTGAAGCTATTTGAAGGGGTTTTAACGCCGGTACGGGGCTCACGGTTTTCTCGCAGTTTTTCTCGATTTCTCGCACGTTTTCGCATTCTGTTTTTGGAATTTTCGGCGGCCCTTTTTTCGCTAATTCTTTACCGTATAGAGACTTACGGCATCGCGGGGGCTCCCCGTGAAATTCCTATTTTCCATGACCCCCCACAATAGTCCCCATTGGCGGCGTCCGCTTCCCGGTCCCAATACCCCATCAAGAGGAGGAAGTGATAGGCGGCCCCGACGGGTACGCCGCCTAGCGAAAGGGCAAACCCCTCGCCTTAATCCCGCGCCTTCATCCAGCACGACAAGCTGCATGAAGTTGTAGAGGCCCGGCAAGGAACCGGGCCTCCGCTGCGTCATCCGCAACGATGATGCCCACGGTAAACGGCTCAAGGCGGGCGCCCTCCGCCGCCTCCGCTTGAGGGGTAACGGCGTCAACGAGGCTGTCGAAAAAGTGTTTCGGAAGGGTTTAAGACACTATATATAGCGTATCAAATACCTTTAACACACCATATATAGTAGTTTTTGCCTATTGACGGATTAATTCGACAGTCTCAACGGGGGCCGTAGCGGTGATAGGGTTGAAACATCCTGCCAGCAAGACCAGCAGGAAACCGGCTACGAAAACACGTTTCGCGGTTTTCATACAAAACCTCCTGAGACTAAGGGAATATAAGGAAATAAAGAGAGCTAGTAGACAGAAAACCCGTGCCGTTGGCTTCGCCAAAGGCCGGGGAGCTAGAGAGGGGGAGGGGGTGGTGGTGCTAGAAACGAATGGGGGAGGGCCTGTGGCCTGTGGCCTGGGTCCGGGGTCCAAAGGACCCCGGACCCAGGGCTATCAGCCTGCCAATAGCGTATTGATCGCTGCCGCGGCCCGGCGGCCTTCGCCCATGGCGAGGATCACCGTGGCGGCCCCCAGGACTATGTCGCCGCCGGCATAGACCCGGTCCAGGGAGGTCTTCTGATCCCCGTTGACGACAATGCGGCCCTTGCGGTCGGCTTCCAGATTGGCGGTTGACCGTACCAGCAGCGGGTTGGATTCATTGCCCAGGGCCACGATCACGGTATCGCAGTCAAAAACATATTCAGAACCGGGGATGGCCACGGGGCTGCGGCGGCCTGACTTGTCGGGTTCACCCAGTTCGTACTTCTGGACTTCCATGCCAATCACCTGCCCCTGATCGTTGCCCAGAATCCTGACCGGATTCCGCAGAAAGTTGAAAACTATCCCTTCTTCCATGGCGTGCTCCACCTCTTCCGCACGGGCGGGCATTTCGTTCCGGGTACGGCGGTAGATCACATAGACATGCTCCGCTCCAAGACGCAGGGCCATACGGGCGGCATCCATGGCGACATTGCCGCCGCCGATGACGGTAACGATTTTGGAGGAATACATAGGCGTCGCAGCCCGACCGGGATCGTAGGCCTTCATGAGGTTCGCCCGTGTCAGGTACTCGTTGGCGCTGAACACGCCTACCAGGTTTTCTCCGGGACAGCCCAGGAATTTGGGAAGCCCCGCGCCGACTCCGATGAAAACCGCGTCATACCCGTCGTCTTTCAAAAATTCCTTCACCATCCGGGTGCGCCCGGCGAGGAAGTTGGTTTCGATCCGGACGCCCATTTTCTTCAGATTATCCACTTCCGCCTGGACTATGGCCTTGGGGAGACGGAATTCGGGGATGCCGTAAACCATGACCCCCCCGGTCTTGTGGAACGCCTCGAAGATAGTAACCGAATGGCCTTCCCTGGCTATGTCGGCGGCCACGGTAAGGCCGGCGGGCCCCGACCCGATTACCGCCACCTTCTTACCGGTTTTGGGCTTAACCGGCGGGATGGTTACTTTTCCGTGTTCCCGCTCCCAATCCGCGGCAAACCGCTCCAGCCGCCCGATGGCAACCGCCTTATCCACGCTCTTCAGGCTCTTCCCCAAGAGACATTCGGCCTGACACTGGGATTCCTGGGGGCAAACCCGCCCGCAGACCGCCGGAAGCAGGTTGGTTTGCTTGATGATGTCCACCGCGCCTTTGAAGTCCCCGTTCCGGATTTCCGCCAGAAACTGCGGGATGGGGACTCCCACCGGGCAGCCCTTGACACACGGCTCGTTCTTGCAACCCAGGCAGCGTTCCGCTTCAAGACGGGCCTGGTCCTCACCGTAGCCCACGGCTACTTCGTTCATGTTCTTGCCGCGGGCAAGGGGGTCCTGGACGGGCATTTCCTGTGGGGGAATAGCCATCCGTTCCCTGGGGGTGATTTTCTCCCCCGCCGCCTTACGATCCTGCAGCGCCTTGAGTAACGTGCCCGCCGACTCAGCCGGCGCGGCCATAGGCAGTTCGTGTCCCATTGCCGTTCCCCCTTATTTCCGCACCGCCGTAGCCGGCGCCTCGTGGGGCGGCAGGCCAAGGCCGATATGGCAGCTACGATGATCCGCGTCTTCCCGGTCCTTGTAGGCCCGCATCCGGATCATCATGGTATCAAAATCGACCGCATGGCCGTCAAATTCCGGCCCGTCGACACAGACAAATTTCGTTTCGCCCCCCACCGTAACCCGGCAGCCGCCGCACATCCCCGTACCGTCTATCATGATGGTGTTCAGGGACACCATGACGGGAACGCCGAACCCGGCGGTCGTTTTCTCGCAAAACTTCATCATGACCGGCGGCCCGATGGCCACGGACATATCCGGCTTGGGGTCCAGGGCGCAGAACTCCTTGAGAGGCTCGGTAACCAGGGCCTTGCGGCCATAGGAACCGTCGTCGGTTACGATCACCAGTTCATCGGCGTAGTTCCGCATACGATCCTCAAAGATAACCAGTTCTTTAGTACGGGCGCCGATGATCACCTTCACCTGATTCCCCGCCTGCTTCATGGCCTGCACGATGGGATAGAGGGGCGCTGCGCCGATGCCGCCCCCTACGCAGACGACCGTCCCAAACTTCTCGACATGGGTGGGGTTCCCCAGGGGCCCCAGCATATTTTCCACATACTCTCCCGGCTCTTTCACGGCGAGCTTGTGCGTTGTTGCCCCCACGGTCTGAAAAACCAGGGTGAGCGTTCCCGCCCCGGCATCCGCATCGGCGATGGTGAGGGGAATACGCTCCCCCCAATCAGTGTCGATTTGGACAATGATGAACTGTCCCGCCTTCCGTGCCGCGGCAATCAACGGAGCCTCGACGGTCATCTCAAAGACCTCGGCGGACAACTGTTTTTTTGCCAGAATCTTATTCATACGCTTTCCTCTCTCCTTCCGCATGGTAGTGTCTCGATCCGCTGCGATGGATACGGATGGATACGATTGTATAAAAAACCCCCGCTTTTGCAAACCGCACCGCGCCGGTTTTCGGCGCCCCGGTATTCACGCTCAAGAATGGAACGAGAGTTCCAGGAACGAGAGTTCCAGGAGGCTTTGTATGAAACCCGCGAAACGTGGTTTCCCTGCCGGAGCCGGAGTTTTGCCGGTTTTGCTGGCAGGATGTTTCACCCCCATCACCGCCTTCCCCCGGAGGCGCCCGCCGGCGCGGCCGCCCCGCGGCAGCAGGAGGACGGCGGGCCGGCTCCCTTTACCGTGGACATCCGCCTCTCTCTGGGGGATGACGCGGCGGCGGCCCGGTTCCTTGCCGGGCCTTCCGCGGACCAGTTGAAGGGCATCTGCAGCCTCATGGAGACGGTGGTGCTGGACGATAACGCGGCGTTCTTCACGGCGGCGGATGCCGGCATCATAGACCGGATGCGGGCGAGGGGTCCCTGAACTTTGTGGTGAACAATACCGGGACCGAGAAGGTGGAGCTTATCAATAGTACGGACTTAAGCGCGGGGGGATGGGTCCTTACTGCTGCCGGCAACAATCCCGCCAGCCCCCCGGTGGTTTCGGGGCAATCTCCGGCGCTTCCGGGGATATCCCCCGCGTTTGCGGGGATATCCCCCGCGTTTGCGGGGATATCCCCCGAAGTTCCGGGGATATCCCCCAAAGTTCCGGGGATATCCCCCGAAGTTCCGGGGATATCCCCCGAAGCTGCGGGGATATCCCCCGAAGTTCCGGGGATATCCCCCAAAGTTCCGGGGATATCCCGAAGAAGCGCGGGGCGCTGCCCCGCACCCCGCCGGGGGGTTTCGAACCCCCCGGACCCCCCATAAAACTGAGGGGGGATATCGCTACTGGAGTAAAACCGATTCGGCTAGTTTGTCGGCATCTTTCTGGCTTAAAAGCTGGGCGATGATGGCCGCGGCAAAGCGTCCGGCGGTTCCGGGCCCCCGGCTGGTGATGATATTCCCATCAATCACCACGCTGTCGGCGGACCAGATGGCGCCTGAAACCAGCGCTTCCATCCCCGGATAACAGGTGAACCGGCGGCCCTGGAGGATGCCCAGGGGCGCGAGAATCACCGCCGGAGACGCGCAGATGGCCGCAATCCAGCGGCCCCCTTCCGCCTGGGCCTTGAGCAGGCTGCAGGCTGCGGGGGATGCGGCAATGTTGGCGGCCCCTGGCATACCGCCGGGACACAGGATGATATCCCATACCGGCCTTTCCGTAATTTCGGTTATCAGTGAGTCCGCGATAACCGGCAGGCTGCGGGCCCCCGTTACGGCCGTACTCCCGCTGACAGAGGCCGTGGTTACCGTGATTCCCGCCCTCCTCAGGTAGTCGATGGGGGTTGCGGCTTCTACTTCTTCAAAACCGTCGGCTAAAAAAACAAGTGCGTTCATGGACATTTCGATTCTCCTTAAATCCATTCATCGATTCCTCTTAAATCCATTCATCGGCGGTTTATCTTCCGGCAACGGATGCCGGAGGATCCGCGCATATACATTCACTTCATTATACTCTATAGTAACCCCACTATAGTAAGCCCAATGATAGTACGTCCAAATGAGAGTACGTCTAAATGGAGGAGACCCTATGGCTGGTGAAACGAACGAGATAGCCGCCCGGATACGGGTGCTACGGGAGATTGAAGAGATTTCCGGGGAAACCCTGGCAACGGAGCTGGGTTTTGATCTCCGGGAATATGCCCGGTGGGAGGCCGGGGAAGCTGAATTCCCCATCGGTTCCCTCGTGGAAATAGCCAACTGGTTCAGGGTGGATTTGACCGAGCTGATAAGCGGCAAACCATCCCGGCTGAGAACTTATTGCGTAACCCGTGCCGATTGCGCCCCGGAGGTGAGCCGGCGTCCTGCCTATGCCTACTGGGACCTGGCCCTCAACTTTCACCGGAAAAAGGGCGAGCCGTTCCTGGTGGAAGCGTCCCCCGATACGGAGGGAAAGTCCCTGGCGCTGAACACCCATCCGGGCCAGGAGTTCAACTATGTGCTGGAGGGCCGGCTCTTTATTTCCGTGGGGGGCCGCGAGATAGAGCTGGGGCCGGGGGACAGCATCTATTACGATTCCAGCGAACCTCACGGCATGAAGGCGCTGGGGGGCAAGCGGGCCAGATTTTTGGCCATTGTTCTCTAACTAACAATTTTATACAGGGGGAGTCATGATAAAACGTTTTTTAGCACAGGAAAAATTCAAGTCCTATGAGGATTTTTACGAGCATTTTTCCCTTTCCTTTCCGGATACCTTCAACTTTGCCTATGATGTCCTGGATGTCCTTGCGGAGGAGCGGGGCGGGGACCGGGCCTTGCTCTGGTGTGATGAACGGGGCGGGAAGGCAGAATTCACCTACGGCGATCTGAAGCGCCTTTCCGACAAGGCGGCCAACGTGTTCCGCGCCGCGGGCATAGGCTCAGGCGATCCGGTGATGCTTATCCTGAAGCGCCGTTACGAATACTGGCCCGTCCTGCTGGCCCTGCATAAGCTGGGGGCCATTGCCATTCCCGCGACCCACCTGCTTACCGCCAAGGACATCGTGTACCGGGGCGATATGGCGGATATTGCGGGAATCGTTTGTGTGGACGATCCGGAAGTGATCCGCCGGGTTGACGAGGCGGACGCCAGGCTCAAGACGCCCCTGCGGTACAAGGCCTTTGTCCGCTCTGTCCACGGATCTCCCAAATCAACCGGGGGAGCCGCCGTTTCCCCAGCCTGGGAGGACTTTAACGCCCGGACCGTTGCCGCGGACGAGACGTTTGTCCGTCCGGGGCAGCCCTGCGCCAACTCGGACACCATGCTCCTCTATTTTACCTCCGGCACTACCGGAATGCCTAAGATGGTCCGCCATGATTTTGCCTATCCCCTGGGGCATATTCTTACGGCCAAATACTGGCAGTGCGTCCAGCCCGGCGGACTTCACCTGACGGTGGCGGATACGGGGTGGGCCAAGGCCGCCTGGGGAAAGATTTACGGCCAGTGGATCTGCGGATCCGCCATCTTTGTCTACGACTACGACCGCTTTGTCCCTTCCGCCATGCTGGAGGTCATCGCCAGGCACCGGGTTACCACGTTCTGCGCCCCTCCCACGATTTACCGGTTTTTCATCAAAGAGGACCTTTCCCGGTACGATTTTTCCGCCCTTGCGCATTGCAGCGTCGCCGGGGAGCCCCTGAACCCAGAGATCTACGAGCAATTTAAGGCGGCCACGGGTCTTAAACTCCGGGAAGCCTACGGGCAGACGGAGCTTACCGTTACCCTGGGAACCTTTCCCTGGCTTGAACCGAAACCTGGCTCCATGGGCAAGCCCGCCGCGGGCTACGACATAGACCTGATCCGGTACGATGGCTCTTCCTGCGACATGGGCGAGGAAGGGCAGATCGTGGTCCGCACGGACAGGCGGAAGCCCGCCGGCATGTTCAGCGGCTATTACCGGGACGATGCCCTTACCGAAAGCGTCTGGCACGGGGACGTTTACTACACCGGGGATATGGCCTGGCGGGACGAGGACGGCTATTACTGGTTTGTAGGCCGCGCCGACGATGTGATCAAGAGTTCCGGCTACCGTATAGGCCCCTTTGAGGTGGAAAGCGCCCTGCTCGAACATCCGGCGGTCCTGGAGTGCGCCGTTACCGGGGTTCCCGATCCCGACCGGGGTACGATAGTAAAGGCCACGGTGATCCTTGCCAAGGGCTGGGTAGCGTCGGACGCGTTGAAACGGGAACTCCAGAACCATGTCAAAAAAACCACCGCCCCCTACAAGTACCCCCGTGTGGTGGAATTTGTTACGGAACTTCCCAAGACCATCAGCGGCAAGATACGCCGGGTGCAGATACGGGAAGAGGACGGGTTCTCGGGGGAGTAACCGGAAAGCGGGGCAGGGGGGATTAAAAGCCCCAACCCTTCACCCTTCAGTTCAATTTGACTAAATTTAATTTGATTAAATACCAAGAGAGACGATTGAGGACCGAAATGAACAGAAAATAACCGGAGAGGATACCCTTGGAGTTTGCGGGCACGGTCCCGCCGATTCCTCACCAGTGGCGCGCCCTCTCTGTGTGTTCTGTTACTTCCGGTTAAAATCTATCCGGCCTGCGCCGTCTTAACCGGGAAGCGCCGCGAGAGCGGGGGTCCCTATGGCCTTGTCGTTTGATTCCGTTTGTTTTTCCTATCCATCTTCAATAGAACCCGTGTTGCAAAACATATCCGTTGAATTTCGCCCGTGCTGGACCGGTATAACCGGTGATAACGGCGCGGGGAAAACCACGTTTCTCATGCTTGCCGCGGGGCTGCTGAAGCCCCGGTCCGGAAAAATCGCCGGGTCCGGGGGCGTCTATTGTCCCCAGCGTACCGACGACCTGAGCGATGGGTGGGAGGATTTCTTCTATGCCGCCGGCAACGAGGCGGGGCGCATCATGTCGCGCCTGGGTATAGAAGCCGACTGGCCTTTCCGGTGGAACACCCTGAGCCATGGGGAACGCAAGCGCATGCAGATCGCCATAGCCCTGTGGCGGCAGCCGGAAATTCTGGCTATGGATGAGCCGACCAACCACCTTGATACGGAAGCGGCGGAACTCGTCGCCGGGGCGCTGAAAATGTATCACGGTACCGGATTACTGGTGAGCCATGACCGGGCGCTTCTGGACCTGCTCTGCGGGCAGTGCCTGTTTATCCGGCAGGGAACGGGGATACTGCGGCCCGGCGGTATTTCCCAGGGGCTTGCGGAGGAAGAACGGGAAAATCTGGAAATGCGGCGCGTCAGGAAGCGGCTTGTCAATGAACGGGAACGTTTCGCGGCGGCGGCCGATGCCCGGCGGCGTATGGTGGAAGGTTCTAAGAACCGGCTTTCCAAAAAGCATCTCGATCCCAAAGACAAGGATGCCCGGGGGACGATCAACCTGGCCCGGCTGTCCGGTAAGGACAGGATCGGGGCGGACCTTTACAAGCGCATGGAAAACCGCCTGGCCCGGCTGGACGCGAACCTTGAAAACGCCGCCCTTCCGGTTCAGCGCAAATACGGCGTTACCCTGGAAACTTCTCAGGCGAAAATGGACCGGCTCTGCGCCATTCCGGCGGGAACCCTTCCCTTAGGCGGCGGCCGTTCCCTCTCTTTTCCGGAGCTTCTGATCCGTCCCGGCGACCGGATCGCACTCACCGGTCCCAACGGGGCGGGTAAATCAACCCTGATACGGTTTATCGTGGAGCGCCCGGTTCCGGCCCCGGATGCGCTAAGAGCGCCGGCGCTCTATATACCGCAGGAAGTAAGCGCCGAAGAAAGCAGGACCGCGTTGGAAGCGCTGGAACAGGAAAGCGAGCGGAGGCGGGGCGAGATACTTTCCCGGTTTTCCCGGCTTGGGTCCGACCCCGGATTGCTGCGCCGGTCGCAGCTTCCCAGCCCCGGCGAAATCAGGAAGCTCCTTATTGCACGGGGCGTATTCAGCAATCCTGCCCTCATCATCATGGATGAGCCGACAAATCACCTGGATATAAGGTCCATCCGGCTTTTGGAAGAAACCTTGAACGAGGTTTCCTGCGCCATGCTCCTTTCGAGCCATGACGCGGTGTTCCTTTCCCGGCTTACCGGGCGGGAATGGGCGATAACCAGGGACGGGCGGATGGCGATACGCGCCGGGAGTTGGCAGGAGCCGCGTTAAGGAGGCGGAAACAGGCATCTCACGCTCAGAAACGCCGTATCCGCGTATAAGAATGGCCCATCCGTATATCCGGATGCCCCGGCCTTTACAGCCGGATGCTCCATTCGGAGAGCAGAATGTTTTATTTAGACATACAAATACTCCATTTGTATGTCTAAATATGCCGTTTTTATGCGTGAATTCCGTGGTGCTGAACGCAAGGCGTGGGTTTTGGAACAGGCCCTGTAGTTTTTCAGGCTAAAGCCTTGCAAAACTGCGTTTTTTGAGATTGCTATTGCAAAACTTCAGTTTTGCAATAGCCTCAAATATGTAGACATTCTGTATAAATATGCATAGACTATCGACTTATGGAGGAATTATTATGAAGAAGTTGTTATTAGGTGTTTTGGCGCTCTGGTGCGCCGCGTCTATGGCTTTTGCCGCAGGCGGACAGGCCGCTGATACCGTTACCCTGGGCGCGGTTTTCCCGCTTTCCGGCCAGGTCGCGTTTTATGGGACCGAGTCCAGAGATGGAATCATGCTGGCTATTGAGGAGATCAACGCGGCAGGCGGGCTTTTGGGTAAAAAGCTGGCCTTGATTTCCGAAGACGATGAGGGAAACGCCGAGAAATCGGTCAACGCCTTCACCAAGCTGACCACCAGGGATAAGGTTTCCTTTATCCTCGGTTCCAGCACTTCCGGGGCTACCCAGGCGATGACCGCCCTTGCCCAACGGGGTAAGGTGATCCTCATTTCGCCGTCGGCCACCAATACGGCGGTTACCAGGACCGGGGATTATATCTTCCGGGCCTGTTTTATCGACCCTTTCCAGGGCGTAGTGGGCGCGGATTTTGCCTTTGACACCCTGGACGTCCGCCGGGCAGCCATTCTTTACGATGCCGGCGCGGATTATAATACCGGTTTGGCCGAAGCTTTCCGCAATCAATTCAAGACTTTGGGCGGTCAGGTCGTGGCCGATGAAGCCTATCAGACCGGCGACGTTGACTTCAACGCTCAGATTACCCGCATCAAGGCCGCCAATCCCGAAGTGGTGTACCTCCCCAATTACTACAATGACGTGGCTCTCCAGGCGAAGCAACTGCGGGCCCAGGGGATTACCTGCCCGCTGGTAGGCGGCGATGGTTGGGACGGCCTTATCGATAATGCCGGGGACGAGGCCCTCAACAGCTTCTGGTCTGCGGGTTTTGCGGCGGATACCACGGATCCCAAAGGCCAGATTTTTGTAATGGCCTTTGCCAACAAATTCAACAAGCTGGCTTCCCAGTTCGCCGCATTGGGCTATGATACCATGATGCTGTTGGCCGACGGGATTAAAGCCGCCGGGACCTTTGATACTGCGGCGGTCAAGGATGCCATGGCGAAGCTCAACGGTTCGTATGTTACCGGTAATATCCGGTTTGACGAGAACCGGGATCCGATCAAAAGCGCGGCCATCCTTGAAATTGTCCGTAAAGACGGTAAACTGGCTAACGCGTACAAAACGACTGTTAATCCCAAGTAAAGAAGGCCGGGACCGTCAAACAAATGGTCCCGGTAATTGGAGACAGTGCGGGGCTTTGTTCCCCCCTGTCTTCAGGCTCTAATGTATGAAGCCCAACAAGAAATACATACACATACTAACTACCTCATTGTGTGTAATGCGGTAGTTAGTATGGTTATGGGGGATGGTATCGGGATGATATTCTTACAACAACTTATTAACGGCCTTTCTTTGGGTTCTATCTATGCCCTTATAGCCCTGGGGTACACCATGGTCTATGGGATAGTGTTGCTCATCAACTTTGCCCACGGGGATATCCTGATGGTGGGGGCCTATACGGCTTTCTTTGTCCTTAGCGCCTTGGGCGCGGGGCCTGTGGGTCTGCTTGCAGCTTTCGTTGTTTCGGCTCTGATCTGCGCTTCCTTTGGGATAGCGATAGAACGGCTGGCTTACCGTCCCCTGCGGTCCGCGCCGCGCCTCAATTCCCTGATCACCGCCATCGCGGTCAGTCTAATCCTGGAAAACGGCGCCCGTGTTCTTCCCTTTATCGGGCCGAATCCCCGTCAGTTTCCTCAGCCGGCGGTGGTCAACATGGACCTTGGGGGCGGGCTTTCTATTTCCAATATTCAGGTAATCGTGATCTTTCTTTCGGCCCTCCTCATGCTGGCCCTGAACCTCCTGGTGAACTATACCAGGCGGGGCAAGGCCATGCGGGCGGTTTCCTTTGATCAGGGCGCCGCGAGCCTTATGGGAATTTCGGTAAACGGGATCATTGCCTTCACCTTTGCCCTGGGGTCTGTCCTGGCGGCGGCGGGGGGCGTACTCTATGCTTCGGCCTATCCCCAGGTGAATCCCCTGATGGGCATGATGCCCGGCCTTAAAGCGTTTGTGGCGGCGGTTTTGGGGGGCATAGGTTCCATTCCCGGGGCCATGCTGGGGGGCTTTATTCTGGGCATCACGGAAACCTTGACCAAAGGCTTCATTTCCAGCCAGTACAGCGACGCCATCTCCTTCAGTATCCTGATCGTTGTTTTGCTAATCAAACCCACCGGGATGCTCGGCAGGAAAATCAAAATAAAGGTATAGCTATGGCGGAATGTCATGAACGGCCCTATCACGTAACAGTTCTCTTAACAGCGGTGGGCGTCCTTGGGGCGCTTCTTCCTTTCCTGCTGATAAAAACCGGTGTCATTGATGCGTATACGGCCCATATCATCACTATGGGCGGAATTTATGCCATCATGGCTTTGTCGGTGAATATGATAGTGGGGATAACCGGCCAGCTTTCCCTGGGTCAGGCGGGCTTTCTGGCCATAGGCGCGTACTCCTGCATCTTCTTCAATCTGGATATGGGCCTGCCCTTGCCCCTGGCTGCGGTATGCGGCATTCTGCTTACCACCTTTGCGGGGTTCCTCATCGGGTTTCCGGTACTCAAACTGTCTGGGGATTACCTTGCCATCGTTACCCTCGGATTTGGGGAGATCATCCGGGTGGTGTTCATCAACCTGAAAGCCCTTACCGGCGGCCCCAACGGACGGCCGTTTACTACCGTCATGGCGCTGAACGGGGAACTGGCCTTTGTGGTGGTCGTAGCCATTCTGATCATCGTCCTGGCCCTGTTGCAAAATTTTCTCCGGTCCACCTACGGTAGGGCTATCATGGCCTGCCGGGAGGATGAAATCGCCGCCAATTCCTGCGGCATCAACATCTTTCGCTACAAGATGATAGGTTTCGTAGTCGCCTCCTTTATCGCCGGTCTGGGAGGGTGCCTGTACGCTATGGTGGTTGGTTTTGTCAAACCCGATATAGCCCAGTTCCTCAGGTCCATAGATTTCCTCATTTATGTAGTGCTTGGCGGTATGGGGTCCATGACCGGTTCCATCCTTGCCGCATTTGTCCTGACCTATCTTCAGGAATTCCTGCGTTTCCTTCAGGATTACCGGCTCCTCATCTATCCCCTGATTCTGATCTTCATCATGCTATTCAGACCCCAGGGGCTTTTGGGCGCCCGGGAATTCTCTTTTGTCCGTGCCTGGGTCAGGATATGTGGAGGCCGCCGCCGTCATGCTCCAGCCGACGGTAAGGCCCCAATGGGGGATTCTCATGACTGAACAACGTGATCTAGTACTTAAAATTGCGGGCATCTCCATTGTCTTCGGCGGACTCCGGGCGGTAAGCGACTTTTCCTGCAATCTGTACAGAGGAGAACTGGTGGGTCTTATAGGTCCCAATGGGGCGGGGAAGACCACGGTGTTCAACATGCTCTCTGGGATCTACGCCCCCACGGAAGGAGATATCTCCTTTTGGGACCGCCACGGGAAGATACACCAGGTGGGGAGGATGGTCCCCTCCAGGCTCAATCGGGTGGGAATATCCCGTACTTTCCAGAATATCAGACTTTTCAACAACCTGACGGTGGAGGACAATGTACGCATAGCCCTCCATTCGGGGAGGAAAGAACGCCCGCTGGACGCCCTGTTCCGGCTCAAACGGTTCCGTATTGATGAGGAACACATGATAGAGCGGGCGGGGGAACTTCTTTCCCTCTTTAAAATTGAGGGGAAAAAATACGAATTGGCCCGGAATCTTCCCTATGGGGAACAAAGGAAGCTGGAGATAGCCCGGGCTTTGGCGTCTAATCCCACCCTGTTGCTTTTGGATGAGCCTGCTGCGGGAATGAACCCCCAGGAAACGGAGGAACTCATGAACATGATTTCTTTTATCCGCCGGGAGTTCCACCTTACCATACTCCTCATTGAACACGATATGCGCCTGGTGATGGGAATCTGCGAACGGATCCTTGTTCTTGATTACGGACGTACTATTGCCGAGGGCCTCCCCGAGACCATCAGGCGGGACCCGGCGGTTATCAAGGCTTACCTTGGGGAGGAGGCGCTGCTCAATGCTTAAGATTTCCGGCTTAACGGTTCATTACGGGGCCATACAGGCTCTGAAAGGTATTTCCTTCGAAGTTGCCCAGGGGGAAATCATCACCCTCATCGGCTCCAACGGGGCGGGAAAGACTACCACCCTCCACGGAATTTCCAACATCATTAAAAAAACCGCCGGTGCGGTGTTCTTTGACGGTAAGGATATTACCGCCGCGCCTCCCGATCGTATCGTTACGGCGGGGCTTGTGCAGGTCCCCGAAGGCCGGCGTATCTTCGTCAATCTTTCGGTTCGGGATAACCTGGAGATGGGGGCCTATGCCCGTAGGGACAAGACCGGCGTCAGAGGAGACCTGGACATGATTTTTAGTATCTTCCCCCGGCTCAAGGAACGCATACGCCAGGTGGCGGGGACTCTTTCCGGCGGAGAACAGCAGATGCTTGCCATGGGTCGCGCCCTTATGGCCAAGCCCCGGCTTCTCCTCCTGGACGAGCCTTCCATGGGCCTTGCCCCCATCCTGGTGGACGAGATCTTTTCGGTCATACGCCGCATTAACGAGAGCGGGACCACGATACTTCTTGTAGAACAGAACGCCTTCAAAGCCCTGGGGATAGCCGCGCGGGGCTACATTCTCGAAACCGGCCATGTGGTAAAAAGCGGCCCCGCCGCAGACCTTATGAGAGACGATGCGGTCAAGGCGGCGTATCTTGGGGGATAGCTGTTCCAAAACTCCGGGAGGTCCGGGGGGACAAGTCCTATATGCGCGAAGCACAACAGGTTAAGGTATTGACATCAAAACTTGATTTCTGGTATAGTACCTCCATTAATTGCGGCTGTCGTATAACGGCTATTACCCCAGCCTTCCAAGCTGGAGACGAGGGTTCGACTCCCTTCAGCCGCTAATGATGGCAATTTTCCTAAGTCTTTATAGCAGAAAGATCAGGCTGTAATTTTCAAATCCCCGGCGCAAAATGGCAGTGTGCAAGAATTGTGTGATAATTTTTATCACGACAGGAGCATTGCCATGTCTAGGTTGCTAGGGGCCTATAATAAGTAACTACGGGAGATAGTAAGACGTTTATCCTCACTATAAAACACAGCTTCCGACTTACCCGCAAGCGGATGTGCCGAAGGGCGACGTAAGAGTTTTTTCCATCATAAAGATTGGTTCAAACATAAAGATTGGTTCAAAAATGACTACTCTCTCGATGCTGTTTCAAAACCCGCGCCAGCGTTCAGCGCCCCGATTTTCCCGATCAGAAATACTCCAGGACTGATCGGCAATGCACCAGTGCCGGCGGCGGTCGATACAATCCTTGACGCGAAGCTGCCCATCGAAAGGATCGCCGTCGCGGGCGTATCGAGCGCCCCCTTGTGGGCCGCGCTCGCCGCGAAAGCCGAAGGAGCGGAATCGGCCTGCCAGTACCTTTTCTTTATCACCCAGGCGCGGTACCTCAACCCCGGCGAGACGGTCGACCAGTGGGCAGCCGCCCTGGCCGGGACGGAACGGGGCGCCACCGCATCCGCCCGGTTACAGATATGCGCGGCGTGGCTTGAGGAGGCGGACTCCAACGGACAGGCGGATGTGCGCGGGATTATCGGCGTGTACGTGTACTTGCGGGAAACTTGCCTCCCTGGATGTCCATGAGGGGCCGGACGCGGTGAAACACGGAACGTCGGCGCGGCGACAGCCATAACGCCCGGAGGCGTGAATGACGGGCGCATCGAAACCCTCAAGAACTCAGGCTATGTAACGGCGCGGAAAGCAATCGGGCTTGCCGGGATTTATATTATCACGGG
>JAITLF010000105.1 GCA_031278025.1 Treponema sp. | reverse complement strand
CCAGGCCGTTCTGAACAGCCAGATGGATAACGAAAAAGAAAAAGGTATGGGCAAAGGCGCTCCAGTACCGTTCGGAATACTGCGGAACGGTAAAGAGTCTAATGAAATTATCAAAACCGGTAAAATTGCGGTCCATGCCTGCCGAACCGGTATACAAACTTAACCAAAGTGAATTAAGGAGCGGCCATGCCATAAAAACCACATAGAAAACCAGGGCCGGCGCCAAATACGGCAGCCATGTTGTTATTGTTCCATTCCCCACTACCGGGGCCTTTCGAAATTTTGCCGCCATCAAGGTCTCCTTACAAAGCCGGTATTTAATATATCTTCCATTCGGAATTTGGGCGCATCCGGTCTGCGACCGGACCGGGCTATCCGTGGAACATCCGTGAACCCAACCGGGGTTTCCGGATGTTCCCTGTATCTTTTGCCCGACAACCTGTAGCGGGCAAAAGGATACCGCTTCTATCAGCCCTTAGGGCAGGCAATTAGAGGAAAGACTCATGCGCCGCTATACAGCGGCGCGGAATTGCCCCTTGCGCGTTTTAAGCGGCGTCTCTGTCCCGAATCAACGTATAGCAGCAGCAGCAGCCTCTATATCATTGGCCGCCTGTTGCGGAGTCTGTTCGCCCTTCAAGACTTTGACGACGGCCTGATTCATCGGCGCATAGATGTCGAGGAGTCTGGGCCAGACAAAGCGGGCGTCGGTATCCTTGCCGTTGTTGAGGGCAAGGAATTCGTTGGCGTGGGGATCATCCAGGGTGATGGGGACGCTGATCATGGGGAAGAACCCCACAGGCAGGGCTTTTGACGCGGCTACGGCGCCCTCGGGCGAGGCAAGCCACGCGAGGAATTCCTGGCATTCCTGGGGATGCTTCGTAGCCTTGTTGTAGGTGATCGCCATGTCGGGATGGAACGTGATAAGCGTAGAACGGCCTCTGGGCGCGGGCATGGCGAAAAGGCCCCACTCAAAGGGAGCGCCGGCATACACGCCGGCGGTCCACGATCCGTCCATGAACATCACCGCCTGTTGGTTGTTAAAAATCGCCTGGGAATCGTTATACGTAACAGACTCGAAACCTTTGGGAAGGTATTTTGCCACGTCTGCCATTGCCTTAAAACTGGCGGTGAAGTTGGCATCGTTCAGCTTCTTTGCCCCGGACTCATAAGCGGCGCGCTCGGTCCTCCCGCCCACAAAATTGGGGAGCATACCCAGGTAGAACACCTCGAGGATATCCCATTCATCGCCCACGCCGTTGGCCAGAGGGGTATACCCTTTGGCGGCAAGGGTTCCGCAGAGGGCAAGAAAATCTTCCCAGGTCTGTGGAACTGGAAGTTTTTCCTTTTGGAAGATGGTTTTGTTGTAATATACCGCGTGAGAAACGGCGGCGAAGGGAACGGCGAATATCCTGCCGTCGGGCATCTGCCAGGGGGCAAGGTTTGCCGCGTTAAAGTTCTGCTTGACGCCGGGAATGTCACTACAGTCGGCAAAGTATCCGGCGTTGAACAATTCCTGACCAGGCGTGTAACTTCGTGCGTACATCAGATCGGGGCCGGTACCCCCGTCAAGCTGCAAACGCAGAGTAGCGTTGTAGTCGGGCGGGTTGGTAGGCCGAAACTGGATAGTAATGTTGGGTTTAAGTTTTTTATACTCCGCCAGAAGATTGTTCATCTGCGCCGTATCATCGGCCCGCCACGATCCCATCACCAGGGTTACCGTCCCCGCCGGTGAAGTCTGTCCTTCCGATTTCCGTGCACAGCCGGATAATCCTGCCAGCGCGAGTAATAAAATACCCACCGCTTTGAGTGTTTTTTTCATCTTGTTCTTCTTCCTTCTAAAAATTTGCGACTATTCAATCTATTTCTGTTTTGAACCGTCACTATTCAAGCATAATTCAGACCGTACGCCGCACACAGAAACCGGGTAAGGTATAAAGGTCAAGAAAGGAATTTTGGTATAAGAATGTCCAAAAAATAACCGAAAGCGATCAAATTCAGGATAATGGTATTTGTGAATATTGCGCGTTCACACGACAAAAGGCGCCCAGACATACCCGCGTGTCTCACACCTGGACCGGGGACAGACCTCTGCGGGGACAACCCTTGGGGACAGACCCCCATAGGCGTTTACTTTGGGGTCTGCATCGGAGATCCTTGGGGACAGACCCTTTTGTGGGGTCAGACCTCTGCGGGGACAGACCCCGCTGTCTCTCGATAAAAATTTATCCGGAAAAAAAAGCGCCCAGACACGTTCGTGTGTCTGGGCGCCTCTACACGGGTAAATTTTACCCGTATCCGTAGGGTGGGTAAAATTTACCTGGCCGGAAATTACCGGTCCCTGTCGTGGTAGTACGACGGGGGCAGGCGGCGTACATGCTGGCGGTTATGCGTCATTCCGGCGGCGGGAGGGGGAAAGCCGGGGCCTCCGGCAAAGGCGTGTCCCATGCGCCTTTCGGGCAGGAGATCGGTGTAGTCCTTGCCGTTAAAGGTCAGTTTTTCCGTGAGGAAGTACTTGTATTCCTGGACCGAGGGGATTTCCACGGCATATCCTTCCAGCGTTACCGCAGCCCCCTCCTTAAGCCCGTCCGCAAAGCCGAACAGACGGTCCAAACCCTTTACATAGTAGGTGGTTTCCCCGCTTTTTACGGCAATTTGACCGTTTACAAAGCTCAAATTACCCTGAATGGTGGCTACATTTTGGAATTGTCCGGGGCCGGGATTCGTTCCGGGGGAAAATTGCCCCTGATTCCGGTGCCCCGCCTGGGCAAAGGCAAGAGCCGCGCTAAAAAGCAGGGTGATGATGGACAGAAGGCATCGTTTCATAAGATTGCTCCTAAAAATATGGATGTAAATAAAGTCAACGACTTATAATAAATACAAGCAAAAATTGTGCCAAGTTTATAAAAGGTTGGCATAATTTTTGCTGCTATTTTTTCGGGATAATATTTGATAGGATTCAATTGAAATGAAAGTTGCTTTACGGACCGGTTCCTGGATCGCCTCGGCGCTGTGCTGGCTGCTTCTTTCGGCGCTGGCTTTTTTTATTCTCCTGCTCATCCGGGACCGGGCCCGGCTTATTCGGGACAACGACAATGAACGGCTTCTCAATATGCTTTTTACAAGCCTTCGTAGCTATGACGATTTCGGCTCCGCGATAGAGGCGAATCCGGTACTCGGGGAGCGGATAGCCGGTTTCGGGATTTACGGGGATGATCTGAAGCCCGCTTATCAGTGGGGCACGGTTCCCCCCCGGTTTGACGAAGAACTGCTGGAAAAGCACGACGGCGCCAGAAACGGCCGGTACACTATTCCCGACAGGCAGGGCAAGGGCGTAAAATTTGTGCTGCGGACCGGGCATTTCGCCTCTATGCCGCCTTTTCCCCCCGGTTCCAAACGGGATGACCGGACGGGACAGACTCCGCCGCCGCCCCCACCACCGGAACAACACCACCGGGACCGGACGATGACAGACCCGGATTGGCCGTCGCCGCCCGGACAACCAGGGCGGCTTACGCAACCTGCGGCACCGCTACGGGAACCCGGCCATAATTGGCGGTACAAGAACGGTTCCGGTCAAAGCCGCATGATGATCTTCCGTCAGGGTTTTGGCTTTTTCAACACCCTTTCCAGCGGAAAGTACTTCTACATCGACATTGCCCATCCGGCCTATTGGCGTATTGCTACTTTTACCGCCGTTCTTTTTCCGTTGAGTTCCGTTATTATATTGCTGCTTGTACTCTACATCAGGAATCTCTATATACGGAACCGGGAATACCGGGACCGGATAGAAGCCCAGAAAAACCTGGTTGTCCTGGGAACCGCCGCCTCGACTCTGGCCCACGAGATCAAGAATCCCCTCCTTTCAATCCGGCTTCAAACGGGAATACTGGGAAAAATTTACCCGGAAAGCGGCGGGGAAGAATTGGGTATAATCAACGAAGAGGTGGACCGTCTTGCCGGCCTGACTTTTAGAATCAACGATTACATCCGTGACGCGAAGGGGAACCCCCGGGGAATAAACGGTTTTGAGATGCTCCGGGAAACTTCGCAGCGGCTCTGCGGTAGAAATATTGTCGCCGTTGACGCCCCCCGGGATAAAATGGTGTTCATGGACCCGGACAGGCTACGCTCGGTTTTGGAAAATTTGATACGCAACGCTCTGGAAAGCGGCGGGCCGGCGGAAGACGTAACGGCGCTAATCGGCGAAAATGCCGGAAAAATCAGAATTACCGTTTTTGACCGGGGCCGGGGCATCGTGGAAGCCGATATGAAACAGGTGTTTGATCCGTTTTTTACCAGAAAAAGTACGGGGACGGGAATAGGCCTGAGTATCTGCAAGCGCTTCGTGGAGGCTGCCGGAGGCGTCATTTTCCTGGAAAACCGGGAGGGGGGCGGTGTCGCGGCGACGGTCATTCTGCCGGGATATGACGGTAATATGCCAAAGCGTGGGGGGTAGCGGAAAAGCGTTTTTGCGTTGGTTTGTGGAGCAAAAACCTTTGGAGCGCAGGGGGGCCGGAAAACGGCCGTGAAAACTACGGACCCGCCGTCCGGTAACAGGCCCCCCTTTAGATTTACTATTTTGAATTTACGGAGTGTAAAACTATGCGTGTTCTGATTGTTGACGACGAGGGGCATATCCGGGAATCCCTTGGCAAGTATCTTGCCCTGGAAAAGATCGAGGCCCAGGGGTTTGAAAACGCCGAAAGCGCCCGGGAGAGGCTTGAGCAGGAAGTTTTCGACGCGGCGGTGCTGGACCTGCGTCTGCCCGGCATGAGCGGTCAGGATCTTTTGCTGTGGATGCGGCAGCAGGGGCTGACTACGCCGGTGATCATGATTTCGGCCCACGGTCAGATTGCCGACGCGGTAGAGGCCCTTAAAACCGGCGCCCAGGATTATCTGGTTAAGCCCTTTGATCCCGCGGAACTGGTGATCAGGCTTCGTTCTCTGGTGGAGAACCGGCGGCGGGAAAACCGCATTGAGACGGAGGAACGGCGGCGCGGACGGGAAGGCGGCCTTATCGGGGAATCGCGGGCGATGCGGGAGCTGGGCGAGCGGATACGGAAGATCGCCGCCTCCGATGTGACGGTGCTTATCACCGGAGAATCGGGCAGCGGAAAGGAAGCGGTGGCCCGGGAAATTCACCGCCAGGGGGAATACCGCGACGAGCCCTTTGCCGCCGTAAATATCGGGGGCATCCATGAGGGGCTTATGGAAAGCGAACTTTTCGGCCACGAGAAGGGGGCGTTTACCGGCGCGGCCGGACGCAGGCTGGGGCTGTTCGAGATTGCGGGCAGGGGCACCATCTTTCTGGACGAAATTGGCGAGATGCCCCAGCCGCTGCAGGTAAAGTTGCTGCGGGTTCTCCAGGAACGGAAGATCAGGCGGCTGGGGGGGGCCGGCGACATTCCGGTCAATGCCCGGATCATTTCCGCCACCAACCGGGACCTGGAAACCATGGTACAGGGCGGCGGTTTCCGGGAAGACCTTTACTACCGGCTTAACGTTTTCCGGCTTATTGTTCCGCCTCTCAGGGACAGGCGGGAAGACATTCCCCCGCTTGCCGAACATCTCCTGCGTGCGCTCAGTTCCCGCATGGGTCTCGCGCCCCGGAAGCTGAGCGCTGATGCGCTGGAAAAGCTTTCGCGCTATTCGTTCCCCGGCAATGTGCGGGAACTGGAAAACATCCTGGAACGGGCGCTTATCTACGGCGAGGGGGATGTGATTGAGGCCGGGGATATTGAGCTTCACAAGGCCGCGGGGTTTGGGGAATCCGGGCTGCCGGGCGGGGCCCCGGAAGACGCCGGGGGTCTGTCCCCGGCGGGGGCTGCCGGCAAGGGGCCTGTCCCCGGCGGCTTACCGCGCGGCGGCGGCCGTTCCGGGGAAACACCCGGCGTTCCCCGGCCGCTTGAAAGCTGGGAAAAAGA
>JAITLF010000100.1 GCA_031278025.1 Treponema sp. | reverse complement strand
CCATCGGTTATGATTGGTACAGCACGGCAGGTATGCCTCCTACTTATTCGGTACCGAATAATACCTACATCATAAAAACTGTAGAAGGCGGTTTCGCGAAATTCCAGCCCGAAACTTTTACCAAGGACGGGAAAAGTTTCGTCATGGATTTTTCGTATGATTACCAGGAATAATGCGGAATTTTAGCCGGTAATCCGAATTGAGCCCATTACTGCCCGCCCTTCCCTGAATGACGGGCGGTATTTTAAGAGAGATTCTGAAAACGGCGGCCCCCGGGGGCCGCCTGAATTGGAGGAGGCGCTATGACTATTTCAAAACTGTTACTCATCATGGCAGGCTTTGCCCTTGTTACCCTGGGCGTCGCCGGCATTGTCCTTCCGGTACTGCCCGCAACGCCTTTTTTGCTGGGCGCTTCTTTCTGCTTTTTAAAGAGTTCCCCCCGGCTTTACCGGTGGATCATGGCCAACCGCTTTTTGGGCCCCCGGATAGAACGGATCCGCGGCGCGGGCCTGACGGCAAAAGAGAAGATTTCCATTTACCTCTTTGCCTGCGCCCTTATCACGCCCGTCATTGTCCTCTCCCGTTCCCCCCATCTACGGATATTCCTCGTCCTTCTTCTGGTAGTAAAAGCCGTTGTCTTTCTGCGGATGAGAACGGCCCCGGCCCCAAAAAGATCCGCCAAAGATCAGCCGGGATAAACTACTTTCATTCCCCTGTCCCGTCTGTTCTCCAACTCCCCAACGGTTTCCTCCAAACGCCTCGCCTTATATCCCTATGCGTTTATCCGGTTTTAAGGTGATCGGGATACCAATACCGCAAGCATCCGGGTGTAGGAGGCGGGGCCTTGCCTGCGGAAGGAGCCGAGCCGTTCGTCGGTAAAGGTGCAGTCCCGGCAGACCGCGATGTTCCGCACGCCGGCGTTGGCGAGGAGCCGGGCGTTGGCCGCCTGCAGGCTGAGGAAAAAGCCCGGCCCGCCGGGAAGGCCGGCCCGTTCGATCATAACCGGCCCCAGGGGAAACGCGCCCCCGGAGCCGCCGAATTCGGCCTCGAAGGCGCGCGCCCGCGCCTCGTCCACCCGGTAGCAGCAGCCCTGAATGCAGGGGCCAAGCACGGCGGCTACGGCTTCGGGCCGGGTACGCCGGCGTTCCCGCATGAGACGCAGGGCTTCCAAAACTATGCCCGTGCCCCTCCAGCCGGAATGGACCAGGGCGAAAGCGCCGCCCTCGGCATCGTACAGAAATACCGGCAGGCAGTCGGCGACCGTTACCGCGAGGCTTAGCGCGCGATCCCCGCTTACAAGCCCGTCCGCTTCCGGGCCCGCCTTCGCGCTTTGGCGGTCCACCGGCGCCACGGTCCGGGAATGTACCTGCGTGACGGAAAAGACCAGGGCGGGGTCAAGCCCCAGGGCGCGGAAAAATTTTTCCCGCGCCGGATTATCCTGTCCGGAGATACGGCCCATATCACCCGCCAAACGGGAAGAAACGGCGCAGGCCGGGCAGCTCAATTCCGCGCCATCGTAAACAAAGGGAAAGCGGGCAAATACCGGATCCTCCTCCGGAAAATCCAGGAAAAAAAAGCCGGTATTCACGGCTGCCGGCCGGCCTCAAGGCGGGCAATGCCTTTAAGTATCTTGTCGGCTTCCCTGAACTTTAGCGCCGCGTTTTTCAAGGCATCGGTAAATTCGGAACCTTTGCCGTTAAGCTGGGACAGGTTGGAAAGCGTATCGTACTTGCCTTCGGATTCCCGGCCGGTAATACCGTTAAGCACCTTTACCATACCGTTCATGGCAAGGACCGAGCGATCAACAATGGCGTTGGCCTGTTCGTCGATCTCTTCCTGAATAATCTGGAGCTTCCGCCGTTTTACGGCCAGCGCGGATATTTCATTTTTTGTCTGGGCGTAACGTTTTCCCCAATCGCCCCGGGGAGAAAGATTCTGGTCAAACTGCCCGATTATATCGTCAAGTTTTATCAGCTCGTTGTAATTCTCCGTGTACTCCAGTTTATTTTCCTTCTTGCGGAATTCCCCGTCGATAAGCACGGTCCGCAGGAACGGGTTAAGGCCGGTCATAAAAATGCCGGAATGAAAGGTGAGGAGAAAGCCAAGGCTGTCCGCGCGGACCACCGGCAGCCCGCCGGGGTTTGTTTCGGATTCGGCGTTTTCCAGGGGCCTGAGTTCCGTATCCCCAAAAAAGTCCGTAAAGGCCTTCTGTAATTCCCGGCGGCGGCGGTTTCCAAAATAGGCGAAGAATACGGAATCAATGTGACGTTTCCAGTGATCCCTGTAGAGCGCGAACCAGTCCTCACCCCCGGAAATCGCCTTGGGGGTCAGGGATGCGTCCCTGGCGGCAAGGCGGGCAATCAGGGTAAGGGGGATTTTCCGGTTGAAGTCCCTGATGCCGGCGATGGAAATTTCCGCCTGGGTAAGGAGCTTTTGAGTTTCCTGATGTACGTCAACCGAGGCCCCCGCCCCCTGTTCCTGGAGAATAAAAACAAAAAGCGATTCAAGAAGACTCATGGAAGGGCATTCTTTAAGGGAAAAGAGAATATTGTTCAGGCCAATCAGGGCGTCCCTGACGATGACCGCCTTGCAAACCATGCCGCCAAGGTTGGCGTCGTTTGTAAAGGCCATGATAAACCGGTCATACAGAAAGGAAGAAAGCTGCCTGAGGCAGGCCAGGGAGCGGGCATTGGTATACATCCTGCCCCGCTGTTCTTCGGTAATCGCCAGCATTGCGTCGTCAAACTCTTTCTGGGCAATCTGCCGCAAAGCCGATTCGGATATTCCGGGGTTCTTGTCGGCAATGATGGCGGGGTCGGTTTCGGAAACCAGCCGGGAATGAATATCTTCCATTTCCAGGGAACCCAGGAATCCGTAGAAGGCCCCCTTGTCACGGTTGAACCCCGTGTCCAGGGCCGAATAGAAAAAGCGGGAATTGGTCTTGAGTTTACCAATCGCGTCGTAGAATTGCGGGAGCAGATACCCCCGCGCCGCGC
>JAITLF010000094.1 GCA_031278025.1 Treponema sp. | reverse complement strand
ATAGTCGCCGGGTATCTTTGTTCCTATGACGACTGCATCGGCGCTGTATTCCATTGCCCCTGCAATTTCATCCCCAATATAAGGCGTTACTTTGACATGGGGGATCTGGCCGGGCTCATTGCCCCCCGCCCCATGATCGTTGTGGCAGGAACCGATGATTCCATTTTCCCGCAACAGGGCGTCAAGAGGGCCTTTGAAGACGCTCTGCGCGTGTATGAAGCCGCAGGGTCCCCAAAAAATCTCAAGCTCATCCTCGATCACGGCCCTCACAGGTTCTTTCCGGAAGAGGCATGGAAAGCCATGGACGGGTATACCGGCAACAAGCCTATTCCTTAAGGGCGCCGGCGGTAAGGCTCTTCAGCATTAGGTGATAGATGTTGTACCCCACCCCTGTTTATGCCGGGGCTTTGGAAAGCAGACGGCGGAGTGTTCGCGCGTCGGCAGAAAAATTCGCCTCGTCATCGTCCATGACAAATTCCATGATGTACTCCCGCTCTTTTCCGAGCAGACACGTATATTCCTTCCAAAGGCTTTCACCTTCCGCAAGAGGACGGCGGACATTACCCTTCTCCCAATAAAAGACATGAACATAAGAAATCCTGGGAAGCAAAAAGGCAATTTCCCTCCGGTGTTCCGTCGCGGACAGATCCGGGTTGGGCTGCCAGTAGGTACTCAGGTTTTCGCAATCCGTAATACGGAGCAATTTTTCGGCGCTCTCACACGTGTCGGTCAGGGTACCCCGGTGGTACTCAAGGCCGATGCGTATACCGCGTTCAGCGGCCCTGGCGCACACGGTACGCAGTTCCGTAGCAACACTTCTGTAATAGGATTCGTCAGACTGGGCCGAGGGGAGCGCCCCGGCCCAGACGCGGACCAGCGGCGCGCCCAGGGCGGCGGCTGTTTCCAGTACCGGCGTAAAAACGCCGCCTTTTGGAAGTTTATAATAAGAACCGTAGGACAAAACCAAGAGACCCGCTTCCAGGGTTTCCGCCTTTATTTTTTCGGCTAAAGATATATCTCCGGGAGGTACATGAATATCAGCTCCCCATTCAATACCGTCAAGACCGGCGCTTTTTGCCAGGCCGATGATCGTTCCGGCGGTAAGGGAACGGAAGCTTACTGAAGTAAGTCCAGTCATGTTTTGTCTTACCTTTACGCCATAGTCGCCAGCATGGAGGCGCTTATTTCGTATCTGAGAGGCCGGCCCTCAAGGAACCTCTCAAACTCATCGGCCATGTAATCCCCTAGCCTGGCAAGCTCCTTTCCGCTGGAACCGGCAATATGGGGTGTAAGGATTATATTCTTCATAGTGAAAAAAGGATGGCCTTTTTCAACAGGTTCGGGCCAGGTAACATCCAGCAGGGCTGTACGGCCCGGTTTCTCGGTGAAAGCCCTCACAAGGTCCTCCTCAATAACCTGTTGACCCCGTCCGGTATTGATAAATACCCCGTGATCATCCATCAGGCTGAAATGCCGGTATTGAAGCATTTTTTCGGTTTGTTTGCTGTTCGCCAGGTGATTGGAAACAACGAAACAGGAAGAGAAAAGCTCTTCCAGGGTTTCACATTTTTTCACCCCCAGGGCTGCCGCGTTTGCGGCATCCAGAAACGGATCAAAGACCCTTATATCAAGATGGTGTTCTTTGAGTTTGGCTATAACCCCGCGGCCTATTTTCCCGGCGCCGATAATACCGATCCTGGTATCGAAGTTACCGGGGAAAAAACCGAAATGCCGGCGGGCTTCGCCGTGTTCTCCGGCGCTGTACAAAAGGGAAGAACCGAAAAAACCCTTGTTCGCCAGGATGATCTGGGCCGTCGTGAATTCGATGACCGGTACCGCGTTGGCGTCAGCGGCGCTGAATATTCTGATCCTCCGGGAGAGAAAGGGGACGGCAAAGGCCTGTACCGATCCGGCGGCGTAGAACACCGCTTTTAAGGCGGGGAAAAACTCCTCTATCTGCCCTTCGCTTAAGGCCGGCATACCCCAGGTGGAAAAAATAAAGGTAACTTCATTCAATTCATTCCGTCTTTTTTCAAGTTCAGCCGAATTGGTTAGGGGCTCCAGAAAAACAGTCTTTCCCGAAAGGATTTTCCTCGCTCCGGAACTGTATACCTTCTCCAGGATTTCATAATTTTCAAAAACCATAAAAATTGCTTTCATAATTTCCACAATGCCTCCCCCCCTCTTAGAGGCTTTCCCAAAACTTCAGTTTTTTGGAAAGCAACCTTAGATTTACATGAAGTAATAATATCAAAAATCAGAATTTTATACAATTATATTTTTTGATGGGTATGACAAAGAGCCTTCTTCCGAAGTATTCCGAAGTATCGATCATCTTTTCAAAATACGATAAAGTGAGATGTACTCCGCATAGGGGAGGTCATTGTTCAGCCTGGCATGATCGTATGTTTGGGGATGTGGTTGATGAGGCTGAACGCTTTATAAACGGAAAAGAACTTACCCAAGAGGTAAAGATTGAGGAGTTTTCATAATGACGAAGACGGCGATTATCACCGGTGGCTCACGGGGCATCGGTTTTGCCATTGCCCTGGCCCTGGCGGAGGATGGGTTTAACACCTTTATTGTGGGGCGGCGGGAGCGGGAGGACTGTGCGGAAAACTTACGGACGCTGGAAGAGCGCGGCAGGGGCGTCCGTTACCTGCGGGCCGATGTGAACACCGCTGCCGATAGGGAGCGGATCGTAGCGGAGGCGCTGGGGGCTTTTGGCGGCGTCCATGTGCTGGTCAACAACGCGGGGGTGGCCCCGGAAAAAAGGGCAGACCTGTTGGAAATGAGCGAGGAAAGTTTTGACCGGGTCCTGGGGATCAACACGAAGGCGGTGATGTTCCTTACCCAGCTTGCGGCCCGGCAGATGCTCAGGCAGCCGGTGGAGGGGAAGAAACGGGGAACCATTATCAACATCGGTTCCTGCTCCGCCGAGGTATGTTCAATCAACCGGGGGGAGTACTGCGTGTCCAAGGCGGGGCTTTCCATGCTCACCAAGCTCTACGCCCAGCGCCTCGCTGGGGAGGGGATCTACGTCCACGAGATCCGGCCGGGGATCATCGCCACCGATATGACCAGTGGGGTAAAGGAAAAGTACGACGCCCTTATCGCCGGCGGGGCCTTCCCCATTACCCGCTGGGGCACGGCGGAGGATGTGGGAAAGGCAGCGGCGGTATTCGCCTCCGACGCTTTTCTCTACACCACGGGAAACTACGTTGATGTGGACGGCGGTTTTCACATCCGGCGGCTGTAGGCGGCACGTTATGGAAGACATTCTATTTTCCCCGGTAACGATCAAAAACAAAACGGCTGCCAACCGGTTTACCGCTCAGGCTATGGAGGGGAATGACGGTGCGGGCTGTCCATCAGAACGGACCCTGGAGCGCTACCGGAACCTTGCCCGGGGCCGCTGGGGCCTGGTTATCACCGAGGCCCTTTCGGTATCGGAAGCCAGCCTTGCCCGGATAAACGGCATGATCCTGAACAGGAAAAACCTGGACGGCTTTAAGCGGCTGGTGGAACTTTTCAAACAGGAGAATCCCCAGGGCCTTTTGTTTTTCCAGTTGACCCATTCGGGGGAGCGGTCGGGGGCCTTTTCGGAACGGGTGAATCTTTCCGGCGGGGAGTGCCGCCGCCTTTCAAGCGGTGAAATTGAAAACATCAAAAACAGTTTTATTGAGGCCGCACTTTTGGCGGAGGAAGCCGGGGCGGACGGCATAGACTTTAAGATGTGCCACGGCTACCTGGGGGCGGAAACACTCAGGCCCTCCAATATCCGGAAGGACAAGTGGGGCGGATCTTTTGAAAACCGGACCCGCCTCCTGCGGGAGGGGGTGGAGGCGATCCGGCAGCGGTGCCGGTCGGAGGATTTTATTTTAGGTTCCCGGCTTTCCCTGTACGAGGGGATCCGCGGGGGCTGCGGTACGGGCGGCCCGGACGAGATCATCGAGGACCTGGGGGAAATGCTTGATGTGGTGCGGCTCATGGACGATCTGGGGATGGACTATGTTAACGTCTCCGCCGGAATCCCCGCCCTGACGGGGGCCATAACCCGCCCCACGGAGCCCTCCAAGTACCTGGCCTACCACCACCTGCGTTACGCCAAAACCGTAAAGAAACTGGTAAGCCGGGAGAACCGGGCTCTTAGGGTGATAGGTTCCGCCTACAGCAGCTACAAGGCGGAGGCCCCGGCGATGATGAAAGAAATGCTGGGCAAGGCTTATACGGATCTCTGCGGTTTTGGCCGCCAGATATTCGCCGATCCCCTGACCCCCGAAAAGTACCGGAACGGGGAGGCGGTAAACTGGTGTGTCCTCTGTTCTGGCTGTTCAAGGCTCATGGCGGCCCAGCTTAACGACGGCTGCGTGGTCTACAACGATTACTACAAATCGGTAATGAAGCATGGTTCCGCGGCTGCACGTTCTTGAAAAAACAGTAAAACTAATCGACCGGGTCTACGACTGCCTGGTGATCGGTACCGGCGCGGCGGGCTACAACGCCGCCGTCCACCTTGTTGACTCCGGCGTTGAGAATATCGCCATCATCTCCGAAGACCGGTTCAGGGGGACCTCCCGAAACACCGGCTCGGACAAACAGACCTACTACAAGGTCGCCTGCGCCGGGGCGGAGGGGGATTCCCCCCGGAGCATGGCGGAAACCCTTTTTTCCGGAGGCGCCATGGACGGCGACATTGCCCTCTGCGAGGCCGCCCACTCCCTGGAAGAATTTTTTCATCTGGTATCCCTGGGGGTACCCTTTCCCCATAACACATACGGCGAATTCCCCGGTTACCAAACGGACCACGACAGCCGCCGCCGGGCCTCCTCCATCGGTCCCTACACCTCAAAGGCCATGACCGAGGCCCTGGAACGGGAGGCCTTCCGTAAGGGTATCGCGCTGATCGACAAAACCCGTGTGATCAAGATCCTCTGTACCGCTGAGGGCGGCGGGAATGGTGAAAACGGCGGGGGCCGCCGGGCCTTTGCCCTCCTCTGCCTGGGGGAGGGGACATTTACCCTGTACCCGGCAAAAAACATTATCTTCGCCGGCGGCGGAACCCCCGGCCTCTTCCGCCGGACCGTCTACCCCCCGGAACAGTTCGGCTCCTCCGGAATCCTGGCCCGGGAGGGAGTCCGCTTTGCCAATATTACCGAATGGCAGTACGGCATCGGGTCGGTAAAATTCCGCTGGAACCTTTCGGGGAGCTACCAGCAGGCGATCCCCCGCTACCTTTCCATCGACGAGGGGGGGCATGAGAACGAATTCCTCAACGGGTACTATTCCTCCACCGGGGAACTGGCGGCGGCGGTGTTCCGTAAGGGCTACCAGTGGCCCTTCAGCGCGGAAAAGACGGGAAGGGGGGGCTCCTCGATCATCGACATCGCCGTCTACATCGAGCGGCGGCTTAAGGGGAGGCGGGTGTACCTGGATTTTACGCGGAACCCCCGGGGCGATAACCGGATTGGTAACTTCGACCTGGCCGCCATTGGGGGGGAGGCCCGGGATTACCTTAGCAGGTCCGGCGCTCTGGGGGCCACGCCGCTGGAACGCCTGGAGCGGCTTAACCCCCCGGCCCTTGAACTATACCGGTCAAAGGGCATCGATCTGGAAAACGAATACCTGGAGATCGACGTGCTGCCCCAGCACCACAACGGCGGCGCGGAACTGAATATCTGGTGGGAAACATCGGTGAAACACCTCTTTGCCGTGGGGGAATGCGCCGGAAGCCACGGGGCGCGCCGGCCCGGTGGCAGCGCCCTGAACGCGGGGCAGGTTGGGGGGCTGCGGGCGGCCTCCTACATCGCCGGTTTTTACCTGAAGAACGACCCCTGGTTCGGCGGCACGGCGGAGATCCTCCAAAGGGCAGCGGATGAACTGGCCGCCTTCGAGGGGGAACTCGCCTGCCGGGTCCCCGGCGGCGGAGACCCGGATAACAACAATGACGGGAAAAAAACCGGCGAAAAACCGTCAATCGCGGAAAAGCTGCGGCGCCTCCAGGATCTCAACAGTGGGACGGCGGGGATTTTGCGGAACCGGGAGGAAACACGGCGGAGCCTGGCCCGTATCGAGGCGCTGGAACGGGAAACCCTTGAGATCGCCGAGGAAGAACTGGATACGGCCCTTAAGTACCGGGAGATTCTGCTTTTAAGCCGGCTCCTCCACCGGGGAATAGGCTACTACCTGGATTCAGGCGGGTTAAGCCGGGGGTCCTTCGCCGTTGCCGGCGATGCTGTCATCGGTAAAGCTAATACCGGCGATGCCGTTGCCCTCAAAAGCCAGGCGGAACGGGGCTTTGCAACGGATACCGCCTTTCAGGACAAAGCGCTTATCACGTTCTTCGACCCCAAAACAAAGAGTGTCCATTCCCTGTTCCGTCCGGTGCGGCCCATCCCCTCAGGCGATCTCTGGTTCGAAAAGGTCTGGGCCGATTACCGGACCGGGGCCGTGTTCCGCACTAAATAACCGTGCGCGTGCTTGACAGACCGGCCTTTCAGGATTTATGGTAACCTAGGCTTCCAAGTCGGACTTCCCCAAGTCCGGCCCGGCAGCCTGTCGTTAAGGAGGATACGTCGTGTACACCACTGTCCGGAGAATGTCGTCCCGTGTCCTGGTCTTCAGCT
>JAITLF010000028.1 GCA_031278025.1 Treponema sp. | reverse complement strand
AACGCTCCATTGCTGATCAAGAATGCTCCATTGCTGATCAAGAATGCTCCATTCCTGATCAAGAATGCTCCATTCTTGATCAAGAATGCTCCATTCTTGATCAGGAACGCTCCATTCTTGATCAGGAATGCTCCATTCTTGATCAGGAACGCTCCATTCTTGATCAGGAACGCTCCATTCTTGATCAGGAACGCTCCATTCTTGATCAGGAATGCTCCATTTCTGATCAGGAATACCGGGACGCTGACCCCAAAGCGCGGGTTTTGGAGCAGACGCGTTACCTGTTATTTCCGCAGTACCCCTGCCGCAGTCCGCAGGTGTTTGTCCCGGCTTATGGCGAGGAGGAGGATTCCCGCCGCGGCGAAGACCAGGGCGCTGGCCGCGAAGGGGACGCCGTAGGCGATGAACCGCCCCCGGCCCGCGAATCGGCTTACCAGGGCGGCCTTGAGAGATACCACGGGGAGGACGGCAAGCGCCGAAAAAAAGGCCAGCTTGAGGGTGTAGAGCAGCGCCGATTTCAGGGCCCTGCCCACGGCGATGCGGGAGTTTCTTCCGAGGAAGGCGAGGAGGAGGGCGGTGTTTACCCCGCTGGCCAGGGTAAGGGCCGCAGCGATCCCCGCGCCCTGAAAGGGGCCCGACAGGAAAGCGGCCAGGGCTATGTTCACGGCACAGGAGAAGATACCCGCCAGGGTGGGGGACCGGGGATCGCTTTGCGCGTAGAAGGCCGGGGCCAGGATGCGGTTTAGGGCGATGAAAAAGAGTCCCGGCATGTGGCAGCGGAAGGCCGAATAGGTAAGGGCCACGGAAGCTTCGTCAAAGCTCCGGGTTTGGAAGAGCAGGCGTATCAAAACCTCCCCTTGTGCCAGGGAAAAGATGGTGATTGGGACGGTGATAAGGGCAATGATGTCCATCGCCGTAATGAGCCGTTCATTGTACTGGTCCCACCGGCCGGTCTTGGCGTCTTCCGCCAGGTCCGGCAGAAGCACCGTCCCCAAAGAGACCGCGAAAACCCCCAGAATGAGCTCTTGAAGCCGCAGGGAATATTGCAGGCTGGATACCACCCCTTCCCCGGCGTTCCCCGCCAGGGCGGTGGAGACCAGGTCGTTGATCTGGTAGGCCGCCATGCCCACAATCGTGGGCCCGATAAGGCGCAGGACTTTCCGGGTTCCGCGGTTCGCGATAGCCCGTCTGAGGCCGGTGAAAAAGAAGCGGAACCCCTTTCTCCGGACAAAGGGAAACTGAACCGCCGCCTCCAGGAAGCCGCCCAGGAGTATGCCCCAGGCCAGGGCCCGGGCGGGGTTTTTGGTGAACGGGGAAAGCCCGTAGGCGCAGAGTATGGTTATCAGGTTGAGGACAATAGGCGCGAGGCCGGAGGGGGCAAATACGCGGACGCTGTTCAGAATACCCTGGAACAGAGCCGCCAGGGAGATGAAGGCCAGGAAGGGGAACATCAGCCGGGTAAGCAGGACGGTCTCGTCCAGTTCCTCTATGCCAAAGAACGGCACAACAAGGGGGGCGAGAAGGATTCCCAGGGCCGTCGCCAGCGAGACGAAGAAGCTGAGGAGGGTGAAGATACACGAGAGGAATTCCCTGATTGCGGCGCGATCGGCTTCCAACAGGTATTCCGTAAAGGTAGGGATAAAGGCCACCGCGATAGACCCTTCGGCAAAGAGGCGGCGGAACAGGTTGGGGAGCATGAAGGCCACGGAAAAGGCGTCTGACAGGGCGCTGGTCCCCAAAAGGCTCGCCTTGGCCATCTCCCGGACCAGGCCCAGGATTCGGGAACCCAGGGTAAGCAGGGACAGGGTGGAACCGCGGCGCGCCAAAGTCCGGGAAGATCCTTCCCCTTCCGGAGGGGGCGGAACAGCCTTCATGGGCGGAAGGCCTCCAGCCCTGTCATATCCTGAGGCCGGTTGGTGATGATTCCCTCGCAGCCCAATCCCAGCAGCCGTTCCGCCTGGACGGGATCATCCACCGTCCAGGGGACCAGGGGCCGCCGCTCAATGCCGGCGATTCGGAACCGGGCAAAAGCCGTTGCCTGGGCGTGTTCGGGCTTGACGTAATCGCAGCCGGCGATAAAGCGTCCGGATCCCCAGCGCAGCGCCCAGGGTACTTCCGGGTTCACGCTGTAGATCACCGCGGCAGGAATGTGGGGGGCGGCCCGCTTGAAGGCCCTCAGACAAACGGGATTAAAGGAGGACACGGTAACCGACGCTTCGATTGCCCTTCCCATAGCCGCGAGCAGTTTTGCGGCGGCGGCGGGAAGGGGATCGCCGTTGGTTTTTCGGGATTTAAGTTCTATATCGACGTAGAGGTCCGGGCAGAATTCCTCCAGAACCTCCGCCAGCAGGGGAGGGCGCTCCCCGCCAAAACCAGGTCCGAAAAAGGACCCCACGTCCAGGGCCCGTATTTCCGCCAGGCTCATTTCCTCTATCTGCCTGCCGTCCCCGTTGCCCCCTGCCGGGGCTGTCCGTACAAAGGTATCGTCGTGGGCTACCACGAGTTCCCCGGTACGAGAGAGGTGGATATCCAGCTCTATGCCCGGCGCTCCCGCTTCCCGTGCCTTGCGGAAAGACACCAGGGTATTTTCCGGCGCCAGGGAGGAACAGCCCCGGTGGGCAAAGAGGAGGGGCCGCTTCCGACCCGGAAGGAGGGGAAGGCGGCTCATGGGGCGGTATCCTTCGCGGCCATCTTCGCTTTCAGAGCCTCCAGGGCGGCGTCGGCTTCAACAGTCTTGAACGCGTTGCCGTTCTGAATTTCGTCGCGGGGATTTTTCCCCAGGGTGATGAGGAGTTCCTGTTCCAGAAGGTCCGCTTTCTGCGCCGGGTCCACCGTCCGTTTCTGCGCCGCTAGGGACGGCAGCTCCTTTCGCAGCTTTTCGATAGTGGCCCGCATCCCCGCGATTTCCACCGCCAGCGCTTCAGCCTTGGCTCTGATTCGCCCGACTTCCTTTTCCGCTTTCGCCGCCAAGGACGGCACATTCCGGCTCCGGGCAAGTTCCTCTCGTTTTTCCCACGTGTCCAGGTCCGCTAAAAGCTCATCCTGGGTTTTTTCCGTCAGTTTCAGGGCGGCGATATGGTGAAAGAGGTACTCTTTCGCGGCGGCGCGGGGACCCTCATAAAGATATTCCATACGCTCTCCGATCATAAAAAATGAGGTTTTTATACTCTACTTATGAAAATACAGAGTTGCAAGGTTTTTTTTAGTATAATCACGCATTTCTTCATCATGACGCTTTTCTTCGCGGCTTTTCCCCTTTCCGCCCAGCGGCAGCAGTCCCCGGACGCGCCCGGCTCGGTTCGGCTTACCTGGGGGAATACCGGTCCTTACACCCTGACGGAACTGTCCGATTGGTCCCGGTATGAAAACGGCGTGTACATAGGCCATGTTTACCGGGAAGTCCGAGCTTCCATCATACCCCAAAAGGACGATGCTGGTTCCTTCCGGGAATATCTGGGGAACTTCTTTGTTCTGGAAGAAACCCTCCGGGATATGCGGCAGAGCGCACGGGGACTTGATGCGGTGATCCCCGTGAATTTCCGGGTTGGACCTGATGGCGGCCTTACCATTATTGACGACAAGGGCTTCCCGTCTCTCCGGGGTTTCCCCGCGTATCCTGCCGAGGCGGTGCGTCCCGGCACGAAGTGGACCGCCAAAGGGAGCCGAGCCGTGGATCCCCTGAACCAGGGCCGGCCCGTGATTGTGCCCCTCATCGCCGAATACGAATACCGGGGAACGGAACTCTACCGGGACATCCCGGTCCACCGCATCCATGCCCGGTATGCTTCCCGGTATCAGGCCGGTCCTCCCCGGAGTACCTTCGGCGCTCAGGCCTCCCGGACGCGGGCGGAGGGTGATAGTGATTTCCAGACCCTCCAGGGTAGTCATACGGTAGATATCCTTCTGCGGGTTTCTGACGGTCTCCCCCTGCTTATCCGGGACACCCTGGACGAGACTTTCACCTGGCCTGGGGGCGATACCCTCCGTTTTCGGGGTTTTACCCTGACCTTTGGCCAGGGCATAGTCCCCCTGGACCGGGAAGCCTCAATACCGATCCTGGTCGATACCCTGCATGTCGATCTCCCGGAGGAGCAGGAAGGAGGGAGCGCCGCCAAGCCGGACTTAGCCCTCCCGGTTCCGGGAGAAGACCCCGGCCTGGATATTACCCCGGTTCCGGAAGGCATACGCCTTACCCTGCGGGACCTCCGTTTCGCATCGGATTCGGCGGACCTTCTGCCCGGCGAAAAGACACGCCTGGATGCCATAGCCCACGCCCTTCAGGGCTTCCCGGGCAGGTCCTTTTTGGTGGAGGGCCATACCGCCTCCATAGGCCGGCCTCAAAGCGAAATGCAGCTTTCCGTGGAACGGGCCCAAAGCATCATCGCGGAACTCACCTCCCGGGGCATCCCCGCAGACCGGTTCATCTATAAAGGTTCCGGGGGGACTAAACCGGTGGGGGACAACTCCTGGGAAGAGGGCCGCCGTCTGAACCGGCGTGTGGAGATTACTATACTGGAATGACGATGTCCAGGAGCCTGTTGAAGCCATAAAACCCACGATTTATGCTCATGTAAAAAAGGCAGTTTTATCGGACCATAAAAGGAGACGACAATGCGCGGCGGGCAAAATAAAAAATCCACGGAATATAGAAGAACACATGGCGAATAAACATATCGGCCTAGTTTGCTCAGACGCATATAAAACACAGCATACGTTATTAATGGATTACGCTAAATGCTATCGGTCATTAGTTAGTGTCTGTCTATAAAGTCAGTCACTATTTAATAGAGGACGTGTAACGGCAGATCGCCGTGGGCGCGGCTAAAGTTTTGCGCACCGGGTCAACTATCAGATCCATTCCCTCAAGCGGCAAGGCGCCAAGCAATACATCTTGCGCTTCGGGAACAACCACCGCCGGAAGCGCGATGCTCCGGTCTTTCTACCGGATTTCCACCGATTCGGTTATGGGGTGCGCCGACGTTTTACCATCCGTCAATGTGGAATCGGAAAAGCCCTTAATGGCAAGCCCCAATTTTTCGCGTATTTCTTCATTAAAAAAGGCTCCCAGGGCCGCCGCCGCCACACAAGCGGTCTCGGTTCGCAGAGCCCGCTTCCCCAGGGAAAGGCGGAGGAAACCCGCCGTTTCCAGGAGGCCCCGTTCCCGATCCGACCAGCCCCGCTCGGAACCGATGGCTATCACGCGGAGCTTTGCCGCATAAGGCCCCGCCGCAAGACCGGCGAAAGTTCCCTGGGGCCGTACATTGTCCGCCGCGGCAAGACCCGCTTCCGGACGCTCCCTGCCCGACGCCGGGTCTTCCGGAACAGCCGCCGCCCAGGGCCGCTCCTTTAGCCAGGAAGGGACATCCTGAAACACCCGCAGGACCGGCAGGCGGGTGTCCCGTGCCTGGACCGCCCCTTCTATCAGAGCCGCCCGTGCGCCCCCGTCGTCCAGCAGCCTCGTGTCCCGGTAACTCTTTTCCCCCAGGTCCGTGCCAAAAAGGTCCACCGCTTCCAGGCCCAGGTTGGACAGGTCCCGGAGAAGCCGCCTGAGCTGTATAGGCCGGGGAAAACCCACCGCCATCCGCAGGGGAAGCCGGGGAGGCGGCTCCTCCCGCAGATCCAGGGTATAGCGCAGGGAACCGTCCGGTTCTATGGACCCGATACGTCCGGTTCCGAGAAGGCCGCCCAGGATTCCCGCGTCAAATTCATCGCCCGCTTTTTTATGCAGCACCTTGAGGAGGTGTACCGTCCGTTCATCCCGCCTCATAAGAGGCGCGTCCGCTTCATCAGGCTCAAAAAGGATGATGTTCATCATCGGCCTCTTATATTCCCTGAAAGAAAAACCAGTGGCAAATCAGCGCGGCGGCGTTGAACAGTCCCAGCGCGTGGCTTATTCCAACAAGCGTGCAGAGGCATAAGAAGGCCGCCGTTGCGGGAGAGAAGGGAGGGGTCCGGCGCAGCGCCCTAACCAGCAGGGGCAGAAGCCCGGCAGCCAGGAAAACCCCCGCCTGAATCAACCGGGAAAAGCCGCCTTCGGCCCAGGCTCCCAGGGCAATGCCGGCGCGCATGAAAAACCCCGGAAAAGAACCGTAGGCCCCCAGGGTTATGGCAATGCCTATGGCTACGATCAGGACGCCGCTTGCGCATTTGATAACCGGAAGGAACCGGCGCATCTTGGCAAGATACGTAAGAACGGAACCCCACAGGACGGCGGACAGGAGGAACGGCAGGCCCAGGCCCAGGGAATAAACGGAAAGGTAAAGGACGGATCGGGACAGGGAGCCGCCGCTGCCCGCCATGATCAGGATGCTCCCCAGAATGGGGCCGACGCAGGGCGTCCAGCCCGCGCCAAAGGCCAGCCCCGCAAGGAAGGAGCCAATGAAGCGCCGGGGCCGTTTGGCAGAATGAAACCGCTTTTCGTAACGAAGAACGGGGATAAAATCGAAAAGCATGTTCAGTCCCAGAAGCACAACAAGGACGCCCGCACTGATGTTGATGACCCGGTTTAGGCCGCCGAGGAGTAATACCGATCCTGATATCAACAGGTTGAGAACCACAAAAACCGTGCTGAAACCGGCGATAAAACAAAGGGTCGATACCATAAGGCGCCGGTGAAGCGGCACGGAGATTGACCGCCCCCGCCTCCAGCCGTGGTTATTCCGGAACGCAGCCAGGGTATCCGCTTCCGAGCCGCTCAGAAAACTCAGGTAGGAAGGGATAAGGGGGAATACACAGGGCGATAGGAAGGACAGCAGCCCGGCGATAAAGGCCGCCAAAATAGAAAGCTCATCTGCCATTGTTCAACCGGGCTTCATTCAACCGGGCTTCATTCAACAGGGTTTCAAAGGCAGCGATAACTTCGGGGCCGTCCCATTTTCTGCCGCCAACGACGGCGGCGATGATTGAGCCGTCCCTGTCTACGATAAACGTGGTCGGTATGCTCCGTATGCCGTACATGCCGCTTACCCGGCCCGACTCGTCCAGGGCAACCGGAAAGCTCATGCCGCCCTCCCTGATAAAGGCGTCAACGGGCTTCGGTTTTTCCTGGATGTCCACCGCAAGGAATTCCAGCCCCGCCGCTCCTAAACGCCGGTAGAGGGTCTCCATCGACGGCATCTCCTCGCGGCAGGGAGGACACCATGTCGCCCAAAAATTGAGAAACACCACCTTGCCCTTAAGCCCGCCCAAGGCCCGGCTTCCCCCACCCAAAAGGGGCAGGGAAAAGTCTTCGATAGGAACCCGGCTTCTTAAAAGGGGAATCCCGGCACGGGAAAAAGCCTGCCTGACCGTGTCGGGGATGGGCCGCATTTGCGCCTCCGCCGGGGGTGAAAGAAGGAGCAGGAACGCGCCCGCCGCCCCGCCTAACAATAGCCTGAAAAATGACCGTTTCATCCTGTTAATATACTGCTTCTCTGCAAAGCCCGTCTTCTTTAAGGGATCAGGAAGAAGCGCGGGGCTTTTTCCCGCCGGGGATTGTTTTTTCGAGGGTTTGGAGTATATTAGTAGGATAGGAGCGAATGATGATTGATAGGTTGAAAATGCCGGCGCGGCCGTGTCGAAGCAGGGGGCGTATGTGGGGGGGGGTGGGGGGGGGGGGGGGGGGGGGGGGGGGGGGGGGGG
>JAITLF010000386.1 GCA_031278025.1 Treponema sp. | reverse complement strand
CCCCCCCCCCCCCCCCCCCCCCCCCCCCCCCCCCCCCCCCCCCCCCCCCCCCCCCCCCCCCCCCCCCCCCCCCCCCCCCCCCCCCCCCCCCCCCCAATCAACCATCATTCGCTCCTTTTTTCGGTAATGCGCTAGTACTTACTATAGCGCGAAACCCCAAAAAAACAATCCCCGGTGCGAAAAAGCCCCGCCTTTGGGGGGTTCGGCGGACCCAGGACCCTTAGTCCAGCGGGAGTATGGAGGACAACGATGGGAAGGAAAACACCGCAGGCGGAGAAAAGACACGGTGGAAATCCGGCAGATCGTAACGGAAAACCTTGAGCGGACCGGCGGGACACAAAAATCGCCGACCGACCCGGACAGCCGGTTAACGGCGGCCAACGGCAAGACGGGGTATGCTGCAACGTACAGACAGCGGCGGATGCCAAGAACAAACCGGTGGTGGGAGTTGAAGTCCCCAACGAAGGGACGGGCAATAAGTCAAATCATGCCGATGGTAGAACGGGGTCGCCGCCACCAGGTCCTCATGTCCGGGGAGGATTTTTCAAAATCCTATAATAAAGCCGGCCTTTCGGTCAAACAAATACGGATCAAGGGAGGACGGCGGGAAAATCAGGCAGCGGAATAGTATCGTTGAACATCCGTGGAACGATAAACCGCGGTATGGACGCGGGGTATTGTTTAACCAAAAGATTACGAATGTGGCGGGGGAATTTTCCCTAATCTTTCTTGCCTACAACATAAAGCGGGTAATCAATATACCGGGGTGCAAAAGGCTGATAGGGATGCCTGGCCGGGTAGTTGCTCTCCGCCGCTCCCTGCTTACTGGAAAATCATACCTGCTTGCGCTCCTACTCTGAGCTCCTTAATGACTTAAAAGACAGAGTTTTTACACGGTCTGCCCCCTGACCCCCCATCCACACGGGAAGAGGCGTTACGGGTTGCAAATCACCCTGGTATCCTTCAAACTGATGGACCATGAAAATAACCATGATGGAAGATGCGTTTTCTTCTTCCGCCGATGTCTTTGCCTGGCTTTCCGGCTTTATCAATCCGGAACGGGGACCGTCTTCAAAGAGTTTCCGCCTGGAACGGATGGAGTTTCTTGCCGAAATGGCGGGACACCCGGAAACGTCCGCCCCGGTTATCCATGTGGCGGGTTCCAAAGGAAAGGGGTCCGTTACCGGAATGATCGCCGCTATGCTGGAGAAGTGGGGCAAAAAGACCGCCCGGTACACCTCGCCCCATGTGAGCGAATACCGGGAGCGTATCGCCGCGGACGGTGGTTTTTTTGAGGAGTCCTGCTACATTGCCGCGGGGGAAGAACTGCGGGAAGTACTCCGCGCCGTGGGGGAATGCGGGGAAAGGGCCGCCGCCCTGTTTGATCCCGCCTTTGCCCGCGGGGGAGAACCCAGCTTCTTCGAGCTTTTGACCCTGTACTTTTTCCTCTGCGCCAGGCGCGCAGGGTGCGATGTCATGGTTGTGGAAACCGGCATGGGGGGAAGGCTTGACGCGACCAACATTGTCGATCCGCTGGCAGCGGTAATCACTGCTATTGAACGTGAACATACCGAGTATCTGGGGGATACCCTCGCCGCCATTGCCGGGGAAAAGGCCGGGATCGTGAAACCCGGAAGGCCCCTGGTTTTAATGGAACAGCCCCCGGAGGCCCTGGAGATCTTCCGGAAGGCTGCGGCGGAAAGGGAAGCGCCGCTCACGTATTTTCCGGAAGCCGCGTACATCAACAATATCCGTTTCAATACGGATGCAACCGCGTTTACGCTTGGTTTCACCCGCAAGACCGGGGAGCCGTTTCTTACCCCGCTGAATCTGGCCGTTGGCATCCCCGGGGAAATCCAGGCAAAAAACGCCGGGTTGGCGGTTCTGGCGGTACGGCACGCGTTCCCCCTCATCAGCCGGCAGGCGATATCTGAGGGGCTGCGGAACTTCACCCTGCCCGCCCGGTTTGAGCGGCTTCTGGAGGATCCGCCCCTCGTCATAGACGGGGCGCATACCCCGCGAAGCACGGAATATTGCGTCAAAACCTTTACGGCACTTTACGGAGAAGGGGGGATCCTCATCTTCGGCTGCGCCGCCAAGAAAGACGCCCGTGGCATGGCGCAAATCCTGGCGCCCCATTTCTCCCAAATCATCATCACCATTCCGGGAACGTTTAAGGCCAGCGATCCCGAAAAGGTTTACCAGGCGTTTCAGGAATTCTCAGGCGGGGGCGCTCTTTTCTTCTTCCCCGATCACACCCAGGCCATTACGAAAGTCCTGGCCCTCAGGCAGGAGACGGGGTTGCCTGTTTTGGGAACCGGGTCGTTTTATCTTGCCGCAGATATACGCGCCATCACGGGCCGTCTTAGAAAGCAGGCGGGATGAGCGGGGGCAGGACATATTCCCGGCTTTCCCCGGAAACCGGATCGCGGAAGGAAAGGCCCTGGGATCGAAGGGCCAAAAACGGCTGGTCCGGCGGAAGCCCCCCGCCGCCATAGAGCGGTTTGTGGGCCTTCATAACCGCGCCGCCGTAGAGGGGGTCGTTTACCAGGGGAAAGCCCAGCCAGGCCAGGTGGCACCGTATCTGGTGCCGGAATCCCCGCTGAATCCGCACCGCGAAGACCCAAAAACCCTTCACGTTTTCCACGGCAAGAATCCCGGTCCGGTACCTTTTTTCAGGTGGAACGCCCGGATGTACCACTGGCCGCACGGTTTTTCTTCCCGGCCCGTAGGGTCTAAAACCGCTTTCAACGATACGGGGATACGTTTTTTGGGGGGGATAGATTCGCGGCCTGGGGGGATAGCCCGGCAATGTTTCCATGGTACCTGCGGAAAAAGCCCCGTAAATCTTACTGAACCTGCCCTCCTTCTGCTGGACCAGGAAGGAATCCATAGCCTTCTGGGTCCGGGCAAACAGGACCAATCCCTCGGTCTCGTAATCCAGCCGGTGCAGTATGCCGCCTTCCCAGGGGTTCCGGCCTATCACCTCCGATACTTCGGGATACAGCCGGGAACACCAGTCAAGAAGGGTGTCCTCCCGGTCTTCCCTGCCACTCTGCTTCTTCAGGAAAACCGAATGCATTCTGGGCGGCTTATAGGCCACAAGGTAACTGGGTTTCTTCTCCACAATGTTTGGTTCGAACATTAATCAAGCGTATCAGAAAAACAGGGGGATACCTATCGTTTTCGGACTAATTTTGGCCGTAAAACTGCGGAATGGCGGTAAAACACCGGGAGAACCCGGCTAAGAGGCGCTCCCCTCCTCCCTATGGATGGGACATTGACAGAGGACATCCCTTCTGCTGTATAGTGTGAGGAGTTTGCGGGGCTTTACCCGCAGGCGCAAGACTTGTCCGGGGGTGCACCGGTTTCGACTGGTACGGTTCGGGGTACAGGCCGCAGGTGGAGTGCAGACCTCCTGATTCTGCAAAACAATTAACTGCCAACTACGACAGTTACGCTCTCGCTGCGTAATCAGCGGAACGCGGAAACCGGCCCCGCCGCCTTGAGGGGCCGAATTTCCGTCGCAATCAAGGCTGGTCTATCCCGGGGTTCGGACCGGGTGTGATGAGAATTTTCCGGACTACGGATAGGCCGTTAGCCGCGCAGCTAAACCTGTCCCGACAATATACGGCGCGGCTAAACCTGTAGACGTTTGTAGTTCGCGTATGAGGACGCGGGTTCGACTCCCGCCACCTCCATTAAGAAATAAGAATACGAAGTGGGAAATAACCGAATTCCGGGTTATTGATTATGTTCCGCAATGGTCTTGAATTTATCCTGAATCGTAACAACGGCGCTGGTAAGAACCGGATCGAATTGAGTAGCTTCTCCATCCTGAATGATGCGTATGGCTTCACGGTAGGGTAAGGCGGGTTTGTATACCCGTGCGCAAACCAACGCGTCGTAGACATCCGCCAGGGAAGCGATGCGGGCGGCAAGGGGAATATCCGTACCTTTAAGGCTCTGGGGATAGCCTTTGCCGTCAAAGCGTTCGTGGTGGCAGTAACAGATGTCTTCGCAATGCTTCAGGTAGATAGAATCGTTTACGTTGCCCAGTTCGCCGATGATCTCCTTACCACGGGTGGTATGGGTCTTCATGATCTCGAATTCTTCCGGGTCCAGTTTGCCGGGTTTAAGAAGAATACGGTCGGGAATAGCTATCTTGCCGACATCGTGGAGTGCCATGGCCTTGACGATCATGTCGGGATTCATGGTCCGCAACTCGCCGGTATAAACGGAATCGGATTCCAACAGGTAATCAATTAGGGCATTGCAGTACAACTGGGTACGGTTAACGTGGCTCCCCGATTCAAGGTCCCGGTGTTCAATGACGTTGGCCAGGCCCTGAAGGGCGCTGTCCAGGATGGCGGTGGCTTCGGCGGTTTTCTCCGCCACCATCTCTTCCAGACTGTCACTATAGTTTTTAAGCTCAATCTGGTTTTTGACCCGGAGTTTGACGATTTCCGGCAGGAAGGGCTTACTGATAAAGTCAACCGCCCCGGCGGCAAGAGCCGCGCTTTCGGAGTCCGATGTGGTGATGAAGATAACCGGAATCCGTTTCAGGGTATCGTCGGCTTTGATGATCTCCAGCATCTGATACCCATTCATCTCGGGCATAAAAACATCCAGAAGGATGATTTTGGGGAGAATCTCGGCTTTCCGCAAAACATTCAGCGCTTCGACGCCGTTACCGGCGGTGATGATGTTGTAATTGTCCTTCAGGATCTCCTCAAGGATCATGACGTTCATTTCAACATCATCAACCACGAGAACAGTCGGCTGTTTGCCGGCTGTTTCAGGCATTTTTTAATACCTTATCAATAGCCTCCAGCGTCGCGGTAAAACATGCGGAAAGAGCATCCATGGTGCCAGAGGCCACCGACCGGCCGTTGATCTGGGTTTCCACATCCTGCGACTGCTTGTAGAGTTCAGGAAAAGATAAATTCGCGGCAATACCCTTTATCGTATGAGCCGCAGCCTGAGCTTTCTCATAATCTCCCTCATTCAGGGCGGCGGTAAGGTCATTTAGATTATTTTCGGCTTTAAATTTTGCCAGCAACCGATGATAAAGCTTGGCGTTATTCAGTACCCGCTTTTGGCCTTCCACCGTGTTAACGTATACAACATCATCAGTCATTTTTGCCTCCTTAACAGGTCTCTTGTGAACCGCACCACATATAGCACCGAATTTGCGAAAAATTCACCCCAGTTGGGAATTTGCGACTCACAACTCGTCTAAAATATACTAAAAAATTGACCTTTTTGCAAAGATCATCAAGGCCGGCAGTCTGATTTCTTTAATTTCGGAAACTATGAATAGGCGCGGGAATGCGCCCGCCCCGTGCGATAAAATCACCGCTCCCGGCGGGATTTACCGCCATAACGGGCGCGCCCCCCAAAAGACCGCCGAATTCCGCCCAATCCCCGGCCTTCTTCCCTGGCACCGGAATTACCCGGACTGCGGTAGTTTTGTTGTTCACCATGCCTATGGCCATCTCATCGGCAATGATGGCAGAAATCGTGGAAGCCGGCGTATCCCCCGGCAGGGCTATCATGTCCAAGCCGACAGAACAGACTGAGGTCATGGCTTCCAGCTTGTCCAGGCAGATGGATCCGGTCCTGACGGCATTTACCATCCCCTCGTCTTCTGAAACCGGAATGAAGGCGCCGGAAAAGCCCCCCACATGGGTAGATGCCATGATGCCCCCTTTCTTGATCATGTCCGTAAGCATGGCTAGGGCTGCGGTGGTACCGTGGGTCCCCGCCGCCTCAAGGCCCATGACCTCAAGGATACGGGCCACCGAATCTCCAACCGCCGGGGTCGGGGCCAGGGAAAGGTCCAGGATACCGAAAGGCACGCCCAGGCGTTTGGCGGCTTCCATGCCCACAAGCTGGCCCATGCGGGTAATTTTAAAGGCCGTCTTCTTGATGATGTCCGCAAGTTCGTCAAAGGCGGCGGTTTTGTGGGATTCCAGGGCAGCCCTCACCACCCCCGGCCCGGAGACCCCCACGTTAAGGCAGTTCTCCCCTTCCCCCGGCCCGTGAAACGCGCCGGCCATAAAGGGGTTGTCCTCCGGCGCGTTGCAGAGTACCACCAGCTTTGCGCAGCCCAGGCCGTCCCGATCGGCGGTCTCTTCCGCGGCGGATTTGATCACCTCCCCCATGCGGCGGACGGCGTCCATGTTGACGCCGCTTTTGGTACCGGCCACATTGACCGAGGCGCAGACCCGCTCGGTAACGGCCAGGGCATGGGGGATGGAATCTACCAGGCGCGTGTCCCCTTGTGAGAAGCCCTTCTGGACCAGGGCGGAAAAACCGCCGACAAAGTCCACGCCCAATTCCCGTGCGGCTTCGTCCAGGGTTTGCGCGTAGGGGGTGTAGTCCCTGTCGTCGGAGGAACCGGCAACCAGGGCAATAGGGGTAACGGAAATACGCTTGTTGATGATGGGGATGCCGTATTCAACTTCTATGTCCCGTCCCACGGAGACAAGGGAGCCCGCCACCCTTAAAAGCTTTTCCCGGATACGCCGCCGGGTTCCTTCGCCGGTGGCGGAAATACAGTCCAGGAGGGACACCCCCAGGGTGATGGCGCGGATATCCAGTTTATGCCGCAAGAACATGTCCACGGTTTCTTTGATTTCAAATGGGGTAAACAGCATGACGCCTGCCTTTTTTACGGGGGAATGGGGATTAGATGCGGTGCATGGCGCTGAAGACCCGCTCATGCATGATACTGATGGAAACCTCTAACTTTTTGCCCAGTTGGGCCAGTTCTTCCTTTATTTCTTCCAGCGGCTTCGCGCTGGAAGAAAGGCTTACCATCATCATCATCACAAAATTTCCGGACAATATGGTCTGGCTTATATCCTCAATGTTGATGTTCCTTTCGGCCAAAAAAGCGCTCACACGGGCTATGATGCCCACCTTGTCCGCGCCGACCACGGTGATAATCGCGTTCATAGATACTCCTCTACTCCTCTATACTCCTCTCCGCTACTCGTCATCCTATGCTCCCCACCCCGCTACTCTTAATCCAGATTTATATCATGCTCGGTAAGGAACAGGTCCAGTACCGTCAGGAACAGGATAACCAGCATAGGGCCTAAAACCAAGCCGTTAAAACCGAAGACCGTTACCCCCCCAAGAATGGATACAAAGATAAACAGGGGATGAAGCTGTATCCGGTGCTGCAAAAACAGGGGGCGCAGAAAATTATCCAGGGTAGAAATGACAATACTGGAAACAATTAAAAAGACGATGCCGCCGGCGGCATTCCCGCCCAGGATGCGGACCATACCCAGGGGGAACCAAACGAGCCCCGCGCCGAACATGGGGATAAAGGAACATATCAGAACCAACCCGGCAAAGACCAGGGCGCCGCGGACTTGAAAAAGCGTAAAGATAATGTAGGCCAGCACCGCCTGTACCAGGCCCACCATGATGTACCCCAGGAAGAGGTTCCGGGTAATCTCTTTGAATTTCCCCACCAGGGCCGTAACGTATTCCTTCCTGATAGGGATAATGTGCAGGGCAATCCGGGAAAGATAGGCGCCGTCCATATAAAAGAAAAAGAGGCAGAAGAGCATGAAGACCAGGCCCACCAGAAAGGCCCCCACATCCTTGGCCACGGTACTGCTTATCTGTAGAAGGTTCTGAAGGCTGGCGCTGAGGATCAGCACGATACGCCGCTGTATTTCGCCGGGCCGGATCACGATCATGCCGGAAGTGAGATCCCCTATCAAATCAGAAAGATATTCCAGGATATCGTTAACCGCTCCGGGTTTATCAATGAAGAAATCCCGTGCCATGCGGATCAGTTCCATGATTTGCCTGAAAAACTGGAAGCCCACAAAGGCCAGGGGGATGAGGATGACGATGATGGTTCCCAAAGAAAAGGCCGCGGCCAGCAGGTTGCGGGCAATTTTCCCGTGGGGGGTGGTAAAATTCATGTTTTTGATGATTTTCTGATAGAGCGGCCCCGCCAGTATATAGAACAGGATAGACCAGAGAAGGACGGTAAAAAAGGGCGCGAAAAGCTGGCAAACCAGAATGAAGAGGATGATGAGGATGGCTCCAAAAACGATATTCTGTATTGTTTTCGGAGACGGCTGTATCGGGGACGTCCGTAAAGGATCAGAATCGTTCATATATGGTATGCTTCCGTAAGGCTTACTATACCGTATCACCCGGTCCAACGGCAATCCTGCGCACTCACGGCGGGCGCGTAGAACGGGGTGTCCTTGGGTAGCGCCTCCCGTGCCGCCGAAAATGTTTTCCATGACGCCGAAAATGTTTTCCGTGGCGCCGGAAACGTTTTCCATGACGCCGAAAATGTTTTCCATGACGCTGAAAATGTTTTCCGTGGCGCCGGAAACGTTTTCCATGGCGCCGGAAACGTTTTCCATGGCGCCGGAAACGTTTTCCGCGGCGCGGGAGGCGCCTCCCGCACTTCGCGGGGCTCCGCCCCGAACCCCGCCGGGGGCGCCGCCCCCGGACCCCTGCTGGGGGACCAGGGGCCCCCCGGAAGCGCGTATTTGCTTGACAAAAATTATGCCGGGGGTTTAATTTTAACCACACTAAGCGCACGCTCCGCGTACGTTTAGCGGTAAGGCCGGCAGCGCTTCGACGCGTGTTGAAGCGTTTATGCATGAGCATGCAGCAAACCGCTGGGATATAAGTTATCGGGATGAAAATTCTCTGTGTATCGGATCAAATTGATCCCCTCGTTTATTCTTCCAGTATCAAAGACCGGTTCGCGGATGTTGATCTTGTCCTGAGCGCTGGGGATCTGCCCATGGATTATCTGGAATTCATTGTTTCTTCGCTTAATAAGCCCCTCCTGTTCGTCTTTGGCAACCATAACCTGGAGGAATACCGTTATTATGATACCAGTAAGGACCGCATCATCTGGAACGATGTAATCTATTCGCGTTACGGTTCAGGGGCCGTTCATGTCGGCTTTAAGGTACATCGGGAGGGGGGGCTTATCGTAACCGGGCTTGGCGGCTCTAAGCGATACAACCGGGGGGAGAATCAATACACCGATTTTCAGATGCGGTGGGCCATCGTCAAGCTCATCCCCTGGCTGCTGATAAACCGGATTTTCCGGGGGCGCTACCTGGACATACTCCTGACCCATGCTTCGCCTTTGGGAATTCATGATAAAAGCGATCCCTGCCACCAGGGGTTTAAGGCGTTCCGGTGGTTCATGGAGGTCTTTAAGCCCAAATACTTAATCCACGGGCATATACACCTCTATAACCTTTCGGATGTCCGGGCTACCAAATACCGGGATACCCTGGTGGTGAATGCCTACAGCCACTATGTCATTGATACCGGTCCAAACAACGGCCGTCCTCTACCGGAGGAGCTTCATGACTGATCCCGCAAAGATGCAGGCCTCGGAAGATTTTAACCGGGCCAGAGGAAGGGCGCTCCTTTCTCAGATTCAACATTTTCTGAATACCGACCGAAACAAGCTCCTTTCGTTATACGATGTTAAAGAAATCCTTAAACCCAAAAACGAAACCTACCGGGGTATGCAGATGGTGCCTATCAACCTCATCGTCGGGAGCGAGGGCCGTTACCGGGATTTCAACAAATTTTTCCTTCCCAACGCGGATCATCTTAAAGCCCGCTGGACACGGGTAGATGAAGCCCGCATCAAGGATATCATCCTGCCGTCTATTCAGCTCTACGAGATAGGCGGGGTCTACTTTGTTCGGGACGGGAACCACCGGGTGTCCGTAGCCAGGACCCAGGGGGTGGAAATCATCGACGCGGAGGTTACCAGCCTGTCCACGGAAATTTCCATTACCCCCTCCATGACTGCAGAAGATTTGCGGATGGCGGTCATTCAGTATGAGAAGAAGCTGTTCTACGAAAAGACCCGGTTTGGGGAACTCTCAGGCTGCCGGGACCTGGACTTTAGCATCCCCGGCCAGTATGATACGATCTACAACCACATCCTGGGGCATAAATACTTTATGAACCAAAATGTCGCCGGGGAAATCCCCTTTGAAACGGCGCTGGTCTCCTGGTATGCCGAAGTTTACGAGCCGATAATCAGCATCATCAGGAAAGAATGGCTGCTGGTTCAGTTTCCTGACCGGACGGCAAGCGATCTGTATGTGTGGCTGGTGAAACACTGGGACTTTCTGAAGAAAAAGTATGGGGTTCATTATTCGCTGTCCGACGCGGCAAGGGATTTCAGGGTCAAATACGGCCAGACCCGCGGGAAACTCCTGCCCTTCCTGGCAGCCTTTCTGAACCGTTTATTCAATCATTCCCGGCGGTTTAAGCGATAAGCACCGGCGGTTGTACCTGCGGTACTTACCGGTGGAAATACCGGGTTAATTACATTACGGAGGCCAACAAACAATGGCAATTTTATCCATTCAATCCCATGTCGTGTACGGACATGCGGGGAACAGCGCGGCGGTTTTTCCCCTTCAGCGCCTGGGCCGGGAGGTCTGGGCCATCAACACGGTGGAATTTTCCAATCACACCGGCTACGGCGCCTGGCGCGGCAGGGTCCTGGAAACGGACCTTGCGGGAGAACTGGTGGAAGGCATCGCCGACCGGGGGGTCCTCGGCCAATGCGAGGCGATTCTTTCAGGCTATATGGGAGACGCGGCGGTGGGCCAGGCGGTAGTGGACGCCGTAGGCCGGGTGCGCAAGGCCGCTCCCACGGCCCTCTACTGCTGCGATCCGGTCATGGGCGATGTGGGACGGGGGTTTTACGTTAAGCCCGGCATACCGGCGATCTTCAAGAACCAGGTAGTCCCCCTGGCGGACATCGTAACCCCCAACCAGTTCGAGCTTGAGGCGCTTACGACGATCAAAACCGCACGGCTGGAGGAAGCCCGCAGGGCCGTCGCGGCGCTCCACGCCATGGGTCCCCAAGTAGTGCTGGTTACCAGTTACCGGGGAGACGACGCCCCGGAAAACCACATCGACATGCTGGCTTCCGACGGCTCGTCGGTTTACCGCATCCGTACCCCGGAACTCCCCTTCGGCGCGGGCATGGCCGGGTCCGGGGACGTTACCACCGCCATCTTCCTGTCCCGCTATCTGGAAACGCGGGACATCAAGCGCACCCTGGAGCTTACCGCAGCGTCCATCTTCGGCATTATGGAAGCCACGTACATGGCGGAAAGCCGGGAACTCCTCCTCATCCACGCGCAGAACGAACTGGCAGCCCCCCATCTTTCCTTTGAGGCAATGCAGCTACAGTGAAAACCAGGCCCTATGGCCGTTTCAGGGAATTTATCGCCCCCGGAGCGGATCGTCTGGGCATCCTCATCTCCCTCCTTGAAGACGCCCGCCTACCCCACAGAACTGCAGACATCGCGGGAAACCGCCATGTCTTTGTGTTTCCCCAGGGATACGGAGCGGCGGGGCCGCCCAAACCTGTCCTCGTCGCCCACTATGACCGGACGGCGGGCAGTCCCGGTGCCAACGACAACAGCGCCGCCGTCTTCATTCTTACCGAAACGGCCCTAAAGCTTAGGGAAAAGGGAAACGGAAACTGGCTTATCATTTTCACCGACAAAGAGGAGCTTTCACCGGGCGAAGGCCTACGGAACCAGGGTTCCTACACCCTGGCGCGCTCCCTGCGGAATGCCGGGCTGGGGAAAAATCGCTTTTACATCTTTGACGCCTGCGGCGCGGGGGACACCCTCGTCATTTCCACCATCACCGATCATCTTATGAAGGACGAAGAAGGCATGGGGATAGCCAGAACCAGGCAGCAGGTTCAAGGGCTGCGGAATCACGCGCTAAAAACCTGTCAGTATCTCATCATGGAGAAAGTGCTTCTTGCCCCCACCCCATTTTCGGACGACGCGGGCTTTCTCCGGGCCGGCGTAGCCGCACTAACCATAACGGTACTTCCCGGCCATGAGGCCGCCCGGCTTGCCGCGCTCAGGCACAAGAGCGGCTTTGCGGAGGCCCTGGTAAGCCGGGAAGCGACTCTCCCTTTCAGGCAGTTTATCCCCGAAACCTGGCGCACACTTAACAGCCCGGCGGACAGCATCCGCCGGCTTACTCCGGAAAACTTCATCCGGGTAGTACGGTTTGCCTGCGAGCTATGCAGGGAATGAGGCGGTTAAAAATTTCAGTTTTTGGACTCCCCCATATATAGTGTATCCGTATAAATATACCCTTAAAAAGGACAAAACCTGCGGTACAGAAGGGGAATGAAAAAAGGTCCCCCAGCGGCCTCTCGTACCGGCGCGGGGGATGCGGATGCGGGCATGTTAGGAGAAACTTTTCGAATTTATTTTAAAATATTGTTGACAAATTAAGAAACAGTATGATAGATAAAATAAAGGTGGTTCATAAAGTAAGGTGAGGGAAAAACCGGCGCGGACGTAATTCATTATATTACTATAAAGGGGCTTCATTTGGCGTAGTAGTCGGATATTTTGTAGATCACTATCAATGAAAGATAAGGAGACGGTAATAAGGATGAAAGATAATTACTCATTTGTAAATATACGAAAACGTCAGGATAAATTGGAAGATTATACCACGGAGTTGTTTGTATTTCTATTGAATTATTTGAAATATAACAATTCTCCAATTTTGGAAAAGATCTTGTATGAATTTGGGTTCAGAAATAAAGTTGATTTTGATAATTTAGAATTCTATACTCAACAAAGATTATCTCATCATGATACTAAAGTTATAGTTGATATTCTGATTAAATATAAAACGATAAAGACTATTATTGAAGTTAAAATAAATTCACCTTTAAATATGTATAAAAGAAATGGAAAGGAACTAAAGCAAATAGAGTATTATGAAGGAATTCCAGATGTTCAGAATGTATATTTGTTATCAAAAAGAGTACTTAAAATAAAAAAGCCTGAGAACAGAATTCTTTGGTCGAAGGTATACAGCATAATAAATGCGTCAGATGATTTTGTAGTGGCAAATTTTGCAAAATATTTGGAGGAAAAAGGAATGGGTTCAATAAAACTTAATGAAGATGATTTGATGGCACTAATTTCCGTTAGTAGTTTTAATACATTAAATAAATTAATGGTTGAAGCGTGGCCAGATGACTATGATGAATTGTATTCACTCACATCACTAAGTATATCCCCTAAAAAAGGGTATATTGGATGGTATATAAAAAAAGACGATGAAAGATTAATATGGATGGGAATAGGTGGAGAAAAAGATGGAGCGATATGGACCGAAATATTGGATGAAGATATTGTGGAGTGTCTAAAAGCAGAAGGAGAAGATGAATGGGCTTTAGGCTCTCTTGATTTAAACGATATAGTTAATTGTGAAACTTTTGAGGATCAGAAAATTGCAGTAAATGACTGGTTTTGGGAAATTTTGGAAAAACGAAAATAATGGAGTAGCAAAACGGCACATAACGAGACTGTCGAATTAATCGTTTTTGAAAAGGAATATATCCCTTGCGCAGGTCTTTCCCATTCGATCACCATTACTCTCCGGCAAGCCCGCTGTTCCCGCCTTTTCGCTCTTCCTCCCTAGCCTCCGCTCTCCGCCAACGGCCTGCACTTCACCGGAGTTCCTACGCCGGTAGCGGAAAATATGGCCCAGCCGCAAGACGAGAAAACCGGTAAACCCGTAGATGTGCAACTCGGCGGGTCTTCGTTCCTGTTTCTCCATGGCGGCGATAAGACGGTAAAGGTCAAGTACCTGGAGTTCACCGGGGCCGGGCTTGGGCAACTCTTGCAGGCTCTGAACGCCTGCCTGGACCGTATGGCCAAACTAGGTATCCAGGCTATAGGCGCGGAAAAGAAAGGGGTGGAAACCGCAGAGGTGGCCCAGATACACCGGGCCTCGGAAAGCGGCGTGCTCGGGGCTTTTGCCCGGAATATGAGCGACCGGATCACTCGTGCGGTGCGGCTCATGGCTCGGTGGAACGGTATACCAGACTCGGAGGTTGATGGGTGGTCCTACGAACTTAATACCCACTTTAATTATGCGGAGGCTTCCGCACAGATTCTATCGGTGATGCTCACCGCTCGGCAGCAGAACGAAGTTCCCCGGATTGCGTGGTTCAACACCTTAAAACAGAACGGGAAGCTCTCTGAGGGCATGAGTTTTGAGCAATTTGTGGAAGCCCTTGAGGGGGACCGCAGCGGTTCCTATGGCCCGGATGGGGAGGGGGGCGTATGAAGTATAGGGACCGTTGGTATAGACAGGACCGCGCTCAAGGGATGGGCTTGTGCGGCGTGCTGGCAGTCGTATTCATCACCCTGAAAGGTACCGGACTTATTAGCTGGTCCTGGGTATGGGTACTGTCGCCTCTTTGGATACCCCTGGGTGCGGCACTTATACTGCTGCTGGCGCTTCTCCTGCTTGCTCTGACAAGGAGAACGAGAAACAACCGATGATAGTCTCTGACCAAGACGGCGGCCCTTCCGGAACCTTAGCGGACCTATATCTGCGCCACGCTACTCGGCTGATGCGCTACAGCGCTGGGGAAGCAACGCGACTTTTGGGAATTCTAGACGTGGCCAACGACAACATAAAAACCCTGATACGCCGGACAAAAACTATCGATACCAAGAAACAGTATAGCCGTGTTGCTGGAGAAATAAAGGCAATCACCCAGCAGCTTAACCAAGACCTGTATGGGCAGCTTCACCTAGATTTTGAGGAACTGGCCGCCGAAGAAATAGCTTTTGTGGCAAAGAGCCTTCGAACTGTTGGCCTCACCACAGAACTGGGACTTGAGCATAGATCTGCGCAG
>JAITLF010000360.1 GCA_031278025.1 Treponema sp. | reverse complement strand
GGTTCCGACGCGGAGAAGGTGCAGTAGTATCCCAGATATTCAAAACACTCGGCCCCCCGTTGCGGGTCAAGTATGTAGTCCAGGAAGGCATAAGCCGCGTCGGGATTGGGCGCCTTGCTGGGGATAAAACTCCCCATGATACCGTAGCCTATCCCTTCGGAGGGGAAGATCACTTCCAGATCGGGGTTTTCCATTTTTGCCATGGTTACCTGGGATGTGTACATGACCCCCGCCGCGATTTCCCCGGAGAGGATATCGTTCTGCAGATCGTCATCTTTGATAAGCCGGATATTCGGCGCCAACGCGAGCATCCTCTCCCCCGCGGCGCGTATGTCGTCCAGGTTTTCGGTATTGTAGCTCTTGCCCAGCACTTTAAGGGCTATGCCGTTGATAACCCGGAAATTCGCGATGGTCCCCACTTTTCCCCTGAGGCTCGAATCCCACAGGTCCGCGTAGCCGGTTATCTTGATATTTACCCGCGAAGGATCGTACACAATGGTTTGTACCCCGGCGCCGTAAGGCACGGTGTATTCATCGGCGGGATCGTAGAAGGGCTTAAAGTAAATCGGATTAACATTTTTGTAATTGGGGATTTTGCCCTTGTCCAGTTTCCGCGCCAGCCCTTCGGCGATTACCGTTTCGATGATGTAGTCATCGGCGATTATGAGATCGTAATCCCCGCCGCCCGCAGCTTCCAGTTTGGAGAGCATGGTTTCGTCGAAATCAAAATTAACATAGTTGATTCGGTAACCGGTGTCTTTCTCAAAACCGTCGAGAATTTCCTGGGGAAACATACCCTCCCATGTATAGAGGGTAAACTGTCTGTTCTGCGGGGCCTGTTGTGTCTGTTGAGTTTCCCCTTTCCCCCTGTTGCAGCTTACGCCGATTATCGCAAGGGGGACGAGTAGCAGCCAAAATTTTTTCATGGCAATTGCTCCTTTAAAATTGGTTTTTGCAATACCGCTCACGGCTTTGCTTTTGACTTGGCCCTGAATTTCCGGGGCCGGGAAACGGCTGTGGAAAGCAGGACCAGCACAATGGTTGCCGCGAACAGCAGGGTACACATGGCATTGGTTTTCGGAGTGATGCCGACTTTCATCTGGGTGTAGATTCTGATGGGAAGCGTATTGGTGTTTACTCCGGTAACAAAAACGCTTACGATCACGTCGTCAAAACTCATGGCGAACGAAATTAGTATGCTTGATACTACGGCGGGCATGATAAGCGGCAGGGTAATATCGTAAAAGGCCCGCCATTCGCCCGCGCCCAGATCCTTTGCCGCCTCTACGTAGCTCTTGTCGATGCCTTCAAGGCGGGCCTTTACCATGATGAACGAGTAGGGGATGCACATGGCGGTATGCGCGATAACCAGGGTGAGCATTCCGAAGGGAAGGGCCAGAAGCGCGAAAAAGGTCAGGGATACCATCCCCAGAACGATTTCGGGGATCATAATGGGAAGTATGCCGATATAGCTCATCACGGCGGCGCCGGGAAGTTTTGCCCGGCTTAAACCGGTAGCGGCCAGAGACCCGATTATCGCGGCGCCTATGCTCGCCGCCACTCCCAGAAACACGCTGTTCCACAGGGCGCTCCACATGGTCCGGTCCCTGAAAAGCTCGGCGTACCAGCGCCAGGAAAAACCGCTCCACATCGAACTGATCCTGTTCTGGTTAAAAGAGTAGACGATTACCAGCGCTATCGGTATGTACATGATCAGCAGTACCGCGCCAAGGTATGTCTTTGACAGTATTTCCTTCTTCCGCTTCATACCAGGCCCTCGAGTTCTCCGCTGCTGCCGGTGGCCCGGGCCAGTCTGCGGTAGAGATAGATAAAGAAGGTTGTCATCAGCATCAGCACTACGCTCAGGGCCGCCGCGAAAGGCCAGTCGTGAGACTTCATCAGTTGTTCCTGTATCAGATTCCCCACCAGTACCACCTTGTTCCCCCCCAGTATGTCGGCGATGAAGAAAAGCCCCATGGAAGGGATAAAGGTAAGTATGACCCCGGAAAAAAGCCCCGGCATGGTGAGGGGCAGGGTTACGGTCAGGAAGGCCTGGACCGGGGATGCCCCCAAAACGCGGGCCGCTTCCACAAGCGCCCAGTCCATTTTTTCGGCGCTGGTGTATACCGAGTAGATCATGAACGGGAGCAGGGCGTAGATCATGCCGGTTACCACCGCGGGGTACGTGTAGAGCAGCCGCAGCGGTTCGGCGGTGAGTCCTATGGCCATGAGGATCCTGTCCAGAATGCCGTTTGCCCGGAAAACTATGATCCACCCGTAAAGGCGCATCAGGGAACTGGTCCAAAAGGGAATGATAAGGAGGAGCATCGTCCTGGCCCGCCAAACGGGTTTGAGCTTCGCCATAAAATAGCCGAAAGGATAACCGAACAGTATTACCGCCCCCGTGCTGAAAAGAGCGAGTCTTATCGACTGAATGAAAGTACGCGCGTATTCCGGAATGCCGATACGGCTGTAGTTCCGCAGGGTGAACGACAGGGATACCCCCCAGACGCCTTCCCGGCGCAGAAAACTCAGCGCCAGCATATAGACAAGGGGGCCCAGTACAAAAATCAGGGTAAAGAAGTACATGGGCAGGGCCATGAAAAAGGCCGAACGCTTTACCGAAGATGTAACCCGTGACCCGGGAGGGCGGGCGGCCGGGTCGTTTGCCCGGCTCACCGCGGCTGCTCCTCAAGGTCCACCAGAACGGCGTGTTCGGGCGCGGCCCAGCTTACCCGCACCAAATCGCCCACATCCAAAGGCGAATCTATCCCGTGCCGGCTGGCGATAATTTCCTGTGATGTCCCGTTCCCCGCGTTTTCAAGAGTCTGCAGAATCACCGTGATCCGAAGCTGACCCCCGGCAAAGCTCATGTCCCGTATTACGGCCCTGAGGCCCTCTCCGGGTTTCGCATCCGCCTCCGGGATCAGATCAATATGCTCGGTTCTTACCGCCACGGTTACCGGCGCTCCGGGCTTCAGCTTTGCCTCTATTTCCGGCGGCAGATTTGGCGGAATAGCCGCCTTGACCCGGCCTTCGCTCCGCTCGATAACCAGGACCCCGCCATTTTCTCCCGCGGCCAATAACCCGGCGCTCAACAGGCCGGAACCCACCCTGCCCTGAATAATATTCGCGCTTCCCACGAATTTTGCCACAAAACTCGTTTTCGGCTTTTCGTAAAGCTCGATAACCGGGGAGAGCTGTTCAAAACGGCCGTCCCGCATCACCGCGATCCGGTCCGACATGGACAGGGCCTCTTCCTGATCGTGAGTTATATAGATGAAAGTTATTCCAAGCTGCTTTTGAAGCCGTTTCAGTTCAAGCTGCATCTGCCTGCGAAGCTGCAAATCGAGGGCCCCCAGCGGTTCGTCCAGCAGCAGCAGCTTGGGCCGGTTTACCATGGCCCGGGCTACCGCGACCCGCTGCCGCTGCCCGCCGGAAAGCTCCCCGGGCATGCGCCTTTCAAAACCGGAAAGCTGTACCATAGCCAGGGCTTCTTCCACAGCCGTACGAATTTCCGCTTTTGGCCGGCCCTTGATCCGCAGGCCGTACCCGATATTCGACTCCACCGTCATGTGCGGGAACAGGGCGTAATTCTGGAACACCATGTTCACGTTCCGCTTGTTGGGCTCAAAGCCGCTTATATCCTGCCCGGCCAGGTACACCTGCCCTGAATCCGCGTATTCAAGCCCGGCGATGATCCGGAGGGTGGTAGTTTTCCCGCAGCCCGAGGACCCTAAAAGGGTGATAAATTCCCCCGCGTCAACGGAAAGATCTATCCCTTTCAACACCTCGGTATCCCCGAATTTTTTGGTTATCCCCTCCAATCGCAGGAGTTCCTGCCCGCTCACGGCGTTTCCAGCCCCCGGGGGCACTTCCGGCCTGCGGTTTCCCCGAAACCAGGCGGCAAACGATTTTTACAATTCATGGCTATAAATCCTACCAATGTTATATTTTTACTATACTTCAATACAGTTTACAACTTTCTCTTTCCCGTGTCAATTCAGGATAAGGGGCGCAGGTCCGCGTCTGCCCCTACAGCGGGTCTTGCCACATTTACTCCCGGTAAATCATTTTCCGGAACCTTCGCCGTTTTTACAGGGGTACAAGGAACGCGCTCAATGTTTCGCGCGCACCTTCGGGCGGGGCCAATATCCCGGCTTACCCCCTCATCCGGATGCGAAAAGCGCCAATTTCCCGCCATCCATTCACATATTCATGAGTGTATGACTTTTGAACACCGAATTCAATACGGATAACAGGCGTTCGGGATTCCCCCGACAGTCCCCAGAAATCGTTCCCTTTGACAAGCTCAGGGAGTGGCGGGAGGTATTGTACCTGACTTTACCTGGCACCTTTTTGACGGTGCCGCAGGCGCTTTGCAGGGGGTAACCGAATGACGCCCGCCGCCTGGTAACAGGCCCCCTTATCCCGGTACATACACCGACGGTTTTACCCAAAAATGAAAAAAATACAATCCGGCAGCCTTGCCCGCCCGTTCACGGGAATTTACCGGGCGGATCACGGTCTCTCCTGAATGTTAGTCTTGCATAAATATACAAAAAAATATCCGTATGAAGGTTTTCAGGACATAAAAAATCGTTTTTATGCGATTTTATACGCGGACGGGGTAAATTTCGCAGATTCCTTAAATTTTTCCTCCGAATGAGCATTTTATTATAAAAAAAATCATTTTTTTGTTTTTAGGTGTATTTCGTTCAAAACATCGCTCTTAATATTTGAAACAAGTTCGAAACACGATTGGGTTTTGAAGATAACTTTAATTTAAGGAGAATGATATGACACTATCAATTCGTACCAGAATTATACTTATCATTACACTGATAATCGCGGGGATAACCGCGGCAAGCGTGATTATAGGTATAAGTTTAACACGCCGCAATCTTATTGCGACCATTGAAAACGACATGGCTGTTTCGAGCGCTATTGCCGAACGGCTTGTTGCGGAAAAGGTCGGCCGTTTGAAGGCGGAGATGCGCGTCATCGCGGAAAAATGCCGGGGCCTGGATGATGAACAAATTAAAGAAATTTTACGGGAAGAAGCCGCCGCCCGGAATTATGTGACAATACGGCTGATAGACAGGGATGGCAGGGTACTCTCTTACGGCTCCAAGACCTCCGATCAAAAACTTATGGAAAGCGAGAGCGCCCGGCGCGCCATGAGGGGCGAAACGGTAATGAGTACTACCCAGTACGATGACAACGATGGGTTTATTATGCAGTTCTGGGTACCCTTGGGGGACGGCGGGGTGCTGGTAGCCAGCTTGCCGGGAATGGTGATAAGCGATGTGCTGTCCTCATTCAGAATATGGGATTCGGGAAACATCTTTGCCCTTGATCATGAAGGCGTGATGATTGCCGATATGAGGCCCGACCTGGTTTACGGACGCCGCAATTACATCAAAGACGCGGAGACCGGGAACAAATTCCACAACATCGCCGGGGTGTTTTCCCGCATGGTCGCGGGGGAAACCGGGGTAGGTGAATATAACTATGCCGGGGTCTCCCGGATCTGCGCGTTCCGGCCCATACAGGGGACCGATGGCTGGTCTCTGGGGGTGGCCTGCCCCCTCGCCGAAAGCCCGATTCCCCGGGTGGTGCAGGCCTTTCTGATATCCGGCGCGGTGTTCCTGGGGCTGGGGATTCTGGCCGCCCTGTTCGCCGCCCGCTTTATCGCCCATCCCTTTGAAAAGACAAAGGAGCTTGCCCTGGTAGCCAAATCCGCGTCGGAAGCGAAGAGTCGTTTCCTTGCCAACAT
>JAITLF010000345.1 GCA_031278025.1 Treponema sp. | reverse complement strand
GGGGGGGGGGGGGCGGGCCCCCCCCCGGGGGGGGGTTACCCCACCCCCGCGGGGGCGGGGGCGGGGGGGGGGGGGGTGGCGGGGGGGGGGAGACACGGACTTGCGAAGCAAGTCCGATCCCCCCCAATGACTATTACATCGGTAACTTCGGGCTTTCCTTCGGTGAGGGTGCCGGTTTTATCGAAGACAATCCTGCCGATCCTGTGGGTCGTTTCCAGGGCCTCGCCGCCTTTGATCAAAATGCCGTTTTCGGCGCCCTTGCCGGTTCCTACCATAATCGCCGTAGGGGTTGCAAGGCCGAGGGCGCAGGGACAGGCGATGACCAGTACGGAGATAAAGATAGTAAGGGAAAATTCCAGCGCGGACTTTCCGGCGGGAAGGGTAACAAGACCGGCGGCGGCGGAGGCGAACCAGGCGGCGCCGGCGGCCAGGGCAATGGCGCAGACGATGGGAACAAAGTAACCGGATACGATATCGGCCAACTGCGCGATGGGGGCCTTGGAGCTCTGGGCGTCTTCTACCAGCTTGATGATTTGAGCTAACGCCGTATCGCTGCCGACTTTTTCCGCCTTAAAATAAATCAGCCCATTGGCGTTGATGGTCGCCCCATAGACCGGATCGCCGGGTTTCTTGTCCACCGGCATGCTTTCGCCGGTAAGCATGGATTCGTCAACGGCGGTCCGGCCCCCGGTAACGGTTCCGTCCACGGGGATTTTTGTTCCCGGCTTTACCACAATGATATCGCCGGGAAGCACTTCGTCTATGGGGATCTCCCGTTCCGTTGTCCCGCCGGAAGCATCGGTCTCTACGATGATCGCCGTTTTCGGGGCAAGGCCCATAAGTTTCTTTATGGCCTCACTGGTCCGTCCCTTCGATACGGCCTCCAGCGTTTTTCCCAGAAGAATGAGGGCGATGATAACCCCGGCGGTTTCAAAGTAGAGGGACTCCACCGCGTTAAAATTTCCCCCGGCAATCTGCCATAAATTGTAGAGGCTGTAGATTACCGCCGCCGTAGTTCCAACGGCGATAAGGGAATCCATGTTGGGGCTCCGGTGAAGAAGATTTTTGAAACCCACGGTATAGAAGCGGCCGCCCGCAATGATAATGGGGATAACCAAAACCAGTTCCGCCAGCGCATAGACCAGGGGAAAATTCATCGGCGACAGAGCCCTGGGAAAGGGAATGGTAAGCCACGGAGGCGCCATAGCGCCCATCATGGGCGCCATGGCAATGTAGAGCAGGGGGAGGGCAAAGGATACGGCGACGATAAATTTAGTCCTGAGGATTCTGATTTCCCTTTCCTTCCGCAGCCTGTCTTCATCGACGGCTCCCCCTTTGGAAAAGTCCAGAACCTTGTATCCCGCCTTTTCAACCGCCTCCTTAATCGCGGAAAAGCGCAGGATCCGGGGATTGTAGACCACCGCAGCTTTTTCGGTGGCAAGGTTTACCGAGGCGGACTCGATCCCTTCCAGCCTGCGCAGGGCCTTCTCGACCCGCGCCGAACAGGCCGCACAGGTCATTCCGCCTATGGCCAATGTTTCGTTTAGCATTCTTCTGCTCCTTGTACCGTCATTGCCTGAAACTTTTTTAAGTCCGCCTCCAGCGCGTAAAGATGCTTTTAGCCTCTTTTAGGAAATCTTTTGAAATGGTAATGGTTGTATCCGTTACCGTTTTATTGGCCGGGAGAATCGGCACGGGGTTACAGCCCCCGGAACGGATCCCTACCTGGCTCATGCGGAAGCGGTTACCGCAGTTCTGACACACCAGTACCGTTCCCTGCTGTTTATAGAAACCCCGGCCGGAGGCATAACAGACCTGGCAGGTATTAAAGGCAGTACGCACAGATCCGTCCGGGGCCTTTACGGCCAAGATCTCCAGCCTGGTTCCTTCAATATCAACCGGATAAAAGATAGCGTTTTCCGTTACTTCCGCCAACCGGATCACCAGATCCTGGTTGGCAATCGCGGGCTTTAGTATGTTTTGCTGACCGGTTTGTGCAAATACGGATTGTAATCCAAAAACAAAACCCATAACCGGCATTAACGCCAGCATCATGCTGAAAACGCTTTTCATTTACTGCCTCCTGAAGTGTTATACGCGTTTACCGGACACGCCGGAAAACCCAACCGGGATTTTTCAGCGTGTCCCTAATCTTCGTTATGTTTCCGCCGACGGCTTTTGCCGACGGCGCATTTCCGTCCCTTCGATATTGCCGCCGAAACCCCGCAAAAGCAGGACCGCCGCAATTCCAACGACCGGAACAATGCAATGCCAATGGGCCAACAAAAAATCCATCCGTTTCCTCCCGGCAGTTCCAAAATCCGCCGTTTTACAGCCGCCCGTTTAAAAAGGCTGCCTTCTGCAGCAGCCTGATCCCTGGGCCGCCTCTTCAAAATAAGCGTCAGGGTAAATCAATGTTTCAAATTCCGAAACCTCCGTCTTTATCGCCTCAATGTCCGCATTATGTATATCATCAACCACCTTTACATAACCGTAGAACACGTGGTCTCCGGTGGAAAAATCAAAATCCTCCGCCGGCATAAGCTGAACAAAATTGTCCCCCTGTTCCATATCCAGCCGCACATAGTAGGCGGGAAAGATGAGACGGCTGTTCCCGGGATCGGAGGAGTCGTTGTTGATGGTCCATAACGCCGGAATATTCCGCTGGACCACGATGATCGCAGGCTCTATCCCGTCATCACGAAGAGTGACCGTTACCCTCTGTTGATAGACGCCTTCCTGCAGTTCCGCCAGGACCACGCCGTCCACCGGTATCGCCACCCCCGCCGGGAAGGGGGCCGTACCGGGTTCACCGGTATCCGCCAGGGCTTGTCCTTCTTCCACCACCGTAATGGAACCGCGGATCATGCCCATCCAGCAGGAATAGGAAAATCTGCCCGTCCTGGCGGGGGTAAATTCGATCACATTTTCGCCGGGGGTAAAGCGGTGTTCGATCTTGTACTCCCGGATATTCATGCGGTTATTACAGCCGTTGATGCTCCCCTGGGGGGCGTTAATCGTCCACCGTACCGGAACGCCCTGCTGTACCGTGATAGCCGGATACCGCCCCGGACTTAACGTAGAGTTGATAATCTGGACGCCCTCTTTAATCACCGGCGTAAAAACCTCCGCTTCGGCTCCGCCTGTTCCCGGAACGAATGTATTTACCGCGGCGGCAATCCTCTCAACAGGATCAAAATTGAAACCCAGTCCAAGGCCGTAGGTAAACATGGTCATGCCCATCACCGTTACGAGAACTGCCCCGGCCTTCATTACCCCGCGGGTAAATTTTTTGCTTAACACCGAACTTAAAGCCCCGATACCGAACATCAGGGGAACAGTGCCCATGCTGAAGAGAAACAGGGAAACGCCCCCGGCCACGGGATTTGCTGTGGACAATGCATAGAGCTGCATGGCCTGTAGGGGACCGCAGGGCATAAGGCCGTTCAAGAGGCCGATAATCAGGGGGCTTTTGTTCCCGGCCTTTTGTCCGCAGGGGCCCCGGGTTCCTGATTGCAAAGAAGGATCCGCGCCTGCCGTTCCCCCGGTGAAACTTTCAATTTTCCGGGCGAAAATTTTCGGAAGGTGCAGGTTAAAACGGCGCAGGGCGGGAAAGAGACCAAGCATATTGAGGCCCATGATCACCATAAAGACCCCGGCGGTAATTTGTACCATTCCCTGAAAGCGCCCCGATACGCTGATCACCGATCCCAGGGCCCCAACGATAACTCCCACCGCCGTATAGGAAACTACCCGGCCGGCATTGTAAAGAACGGCGGGAAACAATACCTTCCACCGCCGTTCCATTGCCGGGACGGCGGAAGCGGCTGCGCCCGGAACGGCTGCCGCCGGCGCAGCTTGAATACACTGGGAAAGGTTGATCCCCCCGCACATGGCCGCACAGTGAACCGAGGTAACAAGGCCGATAATAAACAACATCCCGTAACCCATGCCCGCTTCCGCCAGCGGGAAAGCCGATGTCAGGGCGCTTACCCCCAGGCCCTGCAGCAGCACATAGAGGGACAAGATAATTACCAGGGCGCCGGCAATTTCCGAAACCGGCGTCCGTTCCCTGCCGCCGAGTATCGTATAGTCCAGTTTTTCGATAACCGCCTTAATCCCGCTCAACGTAATCACCGAGGTATTATAGGTAACAACAGCCGTTCCGGCGCCGAAGTTCACTGCGGCGCTTTCAACGCCCACGGTACTGTTCAGTTTTTTTTCAATCCGGTTTTGGCAGTTCACGCAAGTCATGCCGCCGATATGGATTGTCCGGGTTTTCATGAAGCTCCTTGTTCTCCTCTTGGCGCCTTAAATCTATCATGAGATTGTGTCAAAATTATGGTTTTTCAAAAAAGTTATGTTTTTTGAAAGCCGGCGTTTGACCGTACCGGCGTTGTTTGTACAGGAAGGAATTTTTTTCCTGTCCGGAGAACCGGAAAAAACACTTGACCACAGTTTGCCGGTGGAGTATAGTGAATTTGTAGTTAGCTTTAACTAACTCATGGGATAGTATTATACATGTATGGAGGCATTACTATGTCAATGATTCAGAAAGCGGTTAGTGATTTTTCTGTGCAGGCTTTTCAGGAGAAGGTGTTCAGAACCGTAACCAAGGCCGATATTCTTGGCAAGTGGAGCGTCTTTTTCTTTTACCCGGCGGACTTTACCTTTGTCTGTCCCACCGAACTGGAGGACCTGGCAAATAAATACGACGACTTTAAGGCCATCGGCTGCGAAATTTACTCGGTTTCCTGTGACACCCACTTTGTCCACAAGGCCTGGCATGATGTTTCCTAGACCATTCAGAAAATCCGCTACCCCATGCTGGCGGATCCTACCGGAGCCCTGGCCCGGGATTTTGGAGTAATGATCGAGGAAAGCGGTTTGGCGGAGCGGGGAGATTTTATTATCAACCCGGAGGGCAGAATCGTAGCCTATGAGGTCATCGCGGGCAATGTGGGGCGCAACGCCGATGAGATCTTCCGCCGGGTACAGGCGTCTCAGTTCGTGGCCGAACACGGAGACCAGGTCTGTCCCGCCAAATGGAAACCCGGCGCCGAGACGCTGAAGCCCAGCCTCGACCTGGTGGGTCTTCTGTAAACACCCTGCCGGGCGGAGAGCCGCCGCCGTAGTAACAGGATTGGACGTTATGGAACAGGAAAAAGAAAATCTCTACGATACAATCGTGATAGGCGGCGGTCCTGCGGGGCTGACCGCCGCCCTGTACCTTGCCCGCGCCCGCTACCGGGTGCTGGTGGTGGAAAAGGACCACTTTGGCGGACAGATTACCATTACCGCCGAAGTAGTTAACTACCCCGGCGTAGAGCGGACAAGCGGTACGGCCCTTACCGGTTCCATGCGGCGGCAGGCCCAGAGCTTCGGCGCGGAATTCCTCCTGGCCGGGGTTGAGAGCCTGGACCTTAAGGGCAAGATTAAAACGGTCCAAACTTCCCGGGGTCCCTTCCGGGCCTTTGGGGTCCTCCTTGCCTCGGGCGCCCATCCCCGGATGATTGGTTTTACGGGGGAAGAAGCCTTTAAGGGCCGGGGTGTGGCCTACTGCGCCACCTGTGACGGTGAATTTTTTACCGGTCTTGACATTCTGGTGGTGGGAGGCGGTTTCGCCGCGGCGGAAGAGGCTGTTTTTTTAACCCGCTACGCCCGTCAGGTTACTATTCTGATCCGGGAACCGGACTTTACCTGCGCCAAGGCTGCGGCGGAGGCGGCCCGTTCCCACGAAAAGATCACGGTCCTTACCAACACGGAGCTGGAAGAAGTGAACGGCGATACGGCTCTGCGCTACGCCCGCTGGCGTAACGGCAAAACCGGAGAAATCACCGAATACCGTCCGCCGGAGGGCGAATCCTTTGGGGTTTTTGTATTTGCGGGCTATGAACCTGCCGTCGAACTGGTTCGGGACCTGGGCGTTCTGGACGAGCGGGGTTATGTCATCACCGACGGGGATCAGAAAACCAGTGTGGAAGGACTTTACGCCGCCGGAGATGTATGCGTTAAAAATCTGCGCCAGGTAGTTACCGCAGTAGGGGACGGAGCAAAAGCCGCCACCGCTTTGGAAAAATACGCCCGGGATATGCAGGAAGCCACCGGTCTTCATCCGGTCCCGCCGGTAACCCGCCTGCCCCAGGGGACGGACGGCGGGAAGGGAAATAAAACGGAGCCGGGGGACTTCTTTACACCTGAAATAAAAGCACAGCTTGAAGGGGTGTTTGAAAAGATGGCCCGCCCCCTGGTACTGCGCCTTGCCCTGGACGAGCGTCCCGTATCGGAAGAACTGCGGCGTTTTATGGAAGAGTTAACCGGTATGACCGGAAAGCTCCGCCTGGAAATACTCCCGCCGGAATCCTCCGGTAAAGACACTCCCTGGGCCGGCCTCTACCTGGAAGACGGAACGTACCGGGGTATCGCCTTCCACGGCGTACCGGGGGGGCATGAATTTAATTCCTTTGTTATCGGTTTGTATAATGCCGCGGGTCCCGGACAACCCCTCGATGCGGAAACGGCGGAAATCCTGGGGACCATCAAAACTCCGGTCTCCATGAAGATCCTCGTTTCCCTCACCTGTACCATGTGTCCCGAACTGGTAATGGCGGCCCAGCGTATGGCGGCGGAAAATTCCTGCATCACCGCAGAGGCCTATGACCTTAACCATTTCCCCGATCTCCGGGAACAGTACAAGGTGATGAGCGTACCCTGTCTGGTTATTAATGACAGTATCGTCAGTTTTGGGAAGAAGAGTATCCGGGAACTGCTCGCTTTGCTGGAATAGGCCGGCGGCAAAAAACGTTCTTGCCCGCTGCCCCCGTCTCGTGTCCCGTGAAGAGCTATTGACATATACCACTTTTGCATATATCTTAGTATGTCTATCGGAATAATTTTATTGGTATGACGATACTGGATTTGGTGGGGAATACGCCCCTGTTGGAACTGTCAAAAATCTCCCTGAAACCGGGAAGGCCCCGGCCCGCCGGGGTCTCCATCTATGCCAAGGCCGAATTCTGCAACCCCTCGGGGTCGGTGAAGGACCGGGCCGCCAAAGCCATGCTGCTGGAAGGGCTGGCCGCGGGGAAGCTGGCGCCGGGGAAGACCATCATCGACGCCACCAGCGGCAATACCGGCATTGCCTACGCCATGATGGGGGCGGCCCTGGGTTTTCCGGTAAAGGTCTTCCTCCCCGCCAACGCCTCGGCGGAACGGAAGGGGATCATGCGGCAGTACGGCGCGGAGATCGTGGAAACCAGCCCCCTGGAAGGGTCCGACGGCGCGTTTCTGGCCGCCGGGGAAGAGGCCCGGGCCCACCCTGAACGGTACTTTTACCCCAACCAGTACCACAACGACGCCAACTGGCGGGCCCACTACCGGAGTACGGCCCCGGAAATCTGGGAACAGACCGGCGGGAGGCTGACCCATTTTATCTGCAGCATGGGGACTTCTGGTACCTTTATGGGGACTTCCCGGCGGCTCAAGGAACTGAAGGCCGCCGTTGCCGTGATCGCCCTCCAACCCGATTCCCCCTTCCACGGGATCGAAGGGACCAAACACATGGCCAGCACCATCAAACCCGGTTTTTACGACGAAAACCAGGCCGACGCCTTTCTGGAGGTGAACACCGGGGAGGCCTACGAAACGGCCCGGCGGCTGGCCAGGGAGGAAGGGATCCATGCGGGGGTCAGTTCGGCCGCCAATGTCCTGGGGGCCCTGAAGCTGGCGGAAACCCTCGCCGCCCCCGCGGTGATCGTAACGGTTCTCTGCGATACGGGGATGCGCTACGTGTCGGATCAGTTTTGGAACGGGCCCGCCCCGGACAAAAAGGCGGGAACCGGCCCATGATAGCCCTGCACGCCGAAGCGGAACGACGGATCCGCGAAGAGGGGGAGCGGGCCTTTCCCAACGAATGCTGCGGCTTTTTGCTTGGCCGTATGGAGGAGGGGGAAAAGCGGGCCGATGTTGTTTTGGCGGTGGAGAACAGCCGGGAAGCGGGGGAACGGTACCACCGTTTTGTCATTACCCCCGAGGACTTTCTGGGGGCCGAAAAGGAGGCCCGGCGGCAAAAAAAGGACATCCTGGGGATTTACCATTCCCACCCGGATCATCCCGCCCGGCCTTCGGACTATGACCGGGAACAGGCCCTGCCCTGCTATTCCTACCTCATCGTGCCGGTAGAGGGGGGCAGGGCGGGGGATTTAACCAGTTGGGAACTCGCTGATAATCGAAATCAATTTTTGGAGGAGGAACTATCAATATGGCGGTGATCATACAAATTCCCACGGTCCTGCGGAATTTTACGGACCGGCGGGATGAAGTACAGGTTGACGGGGACACCGTAGGGGCGGCCCTGGCGGCCCTGACGGTACAGTACCCGGAGATCAAACAGCATCTTTACCAGGAGGACGGCGGGCTTCGATCCTTCATCAATGTTTTTGTGGGGGACGCCAACATCAAAAAGCTCCAGGGCCTGGACACCCCCCTGACTGGCGGCGCGGTCCTCATGCTGGTCCCCGCCATCGCCGGCGGCGCCGGGGCCGGCCCGCGAAGCGGGGACGGATCATGGCGTTCAGCGTGATCCCCGGCAGCCGCCTGGAGGATCTTTCCGCCGGGGAAATTTCCCGCTACAGCCGGCACCTGCTGCTGCCCGAGATCGGCGTGGAAGGGCAGAAGCGGCTCAAGGCGGCGAAGGTACTTTTGGTGGGAACCGGCGGCCTGGGCGCGCCCCTGGGGCTGTACCTGGCCGCCGCCGGAGTGGGAACCCTGGGGATCGCGGACTTCGACCTGGTGGAAGAGTCGAACCTCCAGCGCCAGGTGATCCACAGCGTCCGGGATATAGGGCGGCCCAAAGTCGCGTCCGCCAAAGACCGGCTCAGGGGCATCAACCCCCACATCAACATCATCACCCACAACACCATGCTCTCCAGCGCCAACGCCCTGGAAATCATCGGGGACTACGACATCGTGGCCGACGGTACCGACAACTACCAGACCCGCTACCTGATCAACGACGCCTGCGTACTTTTGGGAAAACCCAACGTCTACGGCTCCGTATTTCAGTTCGAGGGACAGGCCTCGGTGTTCTACGCCAAAGAAGGCCCCTGCTACCGCTGCCTCTACCCGGAACCCCCGCCGCCGGGCCTGGTACCCTCCTGCGCCGAAGGCGGCGTCGTCGGAGTGCTGCCCGGTATTGTCGGCTGCGTCCAGGCCAACGAGGTAATCAAACTCATTGCAGGCGGCGGAGAAAGCCTTATCGGGCGGCTCCTGCTTTTTGACGCGTGGAACATGAAATTCCGGGAACTCAAACTGGACAAAGAAAGCGCCTGCCCTGTGTGCGGCGCGAATCCCGTAATCCATGAACTTATCGATTACGAGCAATTCTGCGGCCTCAAGAAAAACGACGGGGAAGAACCGGTCGAAACAATTACCGCGGCGGAACTCAAGGCGCGGTTTGACGCGCATGAACCGCTTCAAATCATCGACATCCGGGAACCCCACGAGCGGGCCATCGCACAATTTCCACAGGCAAAGGCAATCCCCCTGGGGCAGATGGCCCGGCGTATTGACGAATTTGATCCCGCCATCGACGCGGTGTTCATCTGTAAAATCGGCCGGCGGAGCGTCTTTGCCATTCGCGCCTTACGCGAAGCCGGTTACCAGGGCCGTCTCATCAACCTGAAAGACGGCGTGAACGCCTGGGCGCGGGAAGTGGACAGGTCACTACCTGTTTATTAAACAGGACCAATAAGAAGGAGAAACATTATGGCAGAAAAGACAATCAACGCATTGGGACGGGCGGCGGCGTATCAGCTTGCCAACGTCACCAAAACACCGCCCCAGTTCGGCTCCCTTACCCCCAAGTGGCTTACCAGGGTGCTGGAATTCAAGGGCCTGGAATCGGGCATTTACCGGGTCAACCGCGTTGCCGAGGGCGAAACGCCCCTGGACATTCTGTGCAGCCAGGACCCAAAAAAGGCGGAGATACCCCAGGGCTTCGTGGACTATACGGCGAAACCTCGGGAGTATCAGCTTAACTCGATCTCAACGATCATCAACGTAGACACCAAAATTTCCGATGTCTACAGTTCGCCGTACAGGCAGATTGACGAGCAGATCAAACTGGCAATCGAAAGCCTCAAAGAGCGGCAGGAAAGCCAGATCATCAACAGCGATGATTATGGTCTCCTCAAAAACGCCGCGGAGGGCCAGCGGATACAAACCCGCTATGGACGGCCCATGCCCGACGACCTGGACGAGCTTATCACGAAGGTGTGGAAAGAACCGGGCTTCTTCCTCGCCCACCCACGGGCCATCGCCGCGTTCGAGCGGGAATGCACCAGGCGCGGCGTGCCGCCGGTAACGGTGAACATTGCCGGAGGAACCTTTATCGCCTGGCGGGGCATTCCCCTTATTCCCACGGACAAGCTTTTTGTGGACGGCCTTAAAAATCCCAAAGCCAAAACCGGCAAGACGAATATCCTCCTGATCCGTACCGGCGAAAGCAAACGCGGCGTTGTAGGTCTCTACCAGGCCGGCGTTCCCGGCGAACAGAGCCGGGGTCTTTCGGTACGCTTCCGGGGCATCGATGACAACGGCGTTGCCTCGTACCTCCTCTCGGTGTACTGCTCCGCAGCCATCCTCGCCGATGACGCCGTTGCCGTGCTGGAAGATGTGGAAGTGGGGGACTACTATGAATATACCCAGCAGCCGGTCTAACCCCGCCGATTGGGGCCTGCCAAGCGAAGCGGACATCACGGCATTGGCCTCGGAATATTTTCCCGAATTCGGCAATGCCGCCGCGTTGAACAGTCCCAAGATCGCTACAGGCGGACGCTTTTTTGAAAATCCCTGGGACATTCGCCGTTCCCCGGCTGGAGAGGCTTCAAACAGCGCCCCCCAACCGGTATCAGACGCTGTTTCACCTGAGGTTTATACGCCGGTTGTTATCCCGAAAGACGCGGAAGGGATAGATACTCTATCGAATAACAGCCCTCTCTCCGCGCTTTCCGCGTCCTCACCGGCTGCCGTTTCTTCCATTAATATCGGACATCGAAGCCTCGCATCAATCCGCGCCGACTTTCCCATTCTCGCGGAAAAGGTATCGGGAGGGCAAAACCTGGCGTGGTTCGATAACGCCGCCACCACCCAGCGGCCCCGGCAGGTGATTGAGCGCCTTTCCTATTACTACGAGCATGAAAATTCCAACGTCCACCGGGGAGCGCATGAACTGGCGGAGCGTTCCACCAACGCCTACGAAGAAGCACGGGCGAAGATTGCCCGCTTCCTGGGCGCGCCCTCGCCGGACAACATCGTGTACGTACGGGGAACCACCGAAGGGATCAACCTTGCGGCGCGCTCTTACGTCAAACCGCTGCTCAAAGCCGGGGACGAGATAATCCTCACCATGCTGGAACACCACGCCAACATCGTCCCCTGGCAGCTTGTCGCGGAGGAGGCCGGAGCGGTTCTGCGGGCCGCGCCGATTGACCGGAACGGGCAGATCATTCTTTCGGAGTACGAAAAGCTCTTCAACAGCCGCACCCGTTTTGCCGCGGTAACCCACGTGTCAAACGCCCTGGGCACGATTACGCCGGCCGCGGAACTGGTACAAATCGCCCATGCCCACGGCGTGCGAATACTCATTGACGGGGCGCAGTCGGTGTCGCATATTCCGGTGAATGTCGCCGCCCTGGACGCGGATTTCTTTGTTTTTTCCGGGCACAAGATCTTCGGGCCCACGGGCATCGGGGCGCTGTACGGCAAAAGCGATGTGCTGGAAGCGGCCCGTCCGTATCAGGGCGGCGGCAACATGATTGCCGATGTCAGCTTCGAGCGCACCCGGTATCAAAAGCCCCCCGCGAAATTCGAGGCCGGCACCGGCAGCATCGCCGACGCGGTGGGCCTCGGCGCGGCGCTGGACTATGTTTCGGAGATCGGCATACGGAATATCGCCGCGTGGGAACATGAACTCCTGCAATACGGCATAGGGGAGCTTGAAAAAATCCCCGGCCTGCGCCTCATCGGAACCGCCGCGGAAAAGGCCGGCGTCCTCTCCTTTGTGCTTGAAGGGCGCGGCCTTGAGGAAGTCGGCAAACATCTCTCAAGCCGGGGGATCGCCGTCCGCGCCGGCCACCACTGCGCCCAGCCGGTACACCGTTTCTTCGGCCTTGAGGGAACTGTGCGCCCGTCCATTGCCTTTTACAACACGCCGGACGAGATCGACAGGCTCAGCTCGGCGTTATGGGAATTAAAAAAAGGAGCTATTTAGTGTCTGTCCACAAAGTCGGTTACTTTGCGGACAGACCTTGCATTTGCTCCCGTTTTGTACCAAAACGGTGCGCAAAATGCCTGTTTTAAGGTAGTCTGTCCATAATGTGT
>JAITLF010000302.1 GCA_031278025.1 Treponema sp. | reverse complement strand
AGCATGGCGAGTAGGATCAAACAGATGGCCTGGTCTGAGCCATATCTTGAACAATTGTTGTTCCAATCGGGATTTACCGCTCAAACGGAACCTTCTCCGGCCAACCCTTGAGAATTTTTAATGCGCTCGCCCTTGAGCGGGCCGCCGTCATGCGGTTGAGGGAGAACGGGGGTTGATTTGCGGGAGAGGGATCAGTCTTCGTCTGAGCGCGGGACGCCCGTCCTGCGATACACGCCGATATAATCGGCAAAGGAGGCCAGGGCCAGAACCACAGAGACGCCGAATATGACAACCGCGGCGGCCCGGAGGGCGTCATAGGCGCGGCTGTCCAGTCCCAGGCGTGCGGCGCTGGACGCCAGGAGTGCACCCGCGCCCGCGGCCATGTAGGCAACGGCTTTGATCTTGCCCCCTTTGCGGGCGCCCAGGGCAACGCCTTTTTTCATCATCAGGATGCGGACAAAGAGGATGCCGAATTCCCGGTACAGGACCAGCAGCAGGAACGCCGCAGGAAGGATGCGGTCCAGGACAAAACACAGGAAGTAGCTGATACGGACCAGAACATCCGCGAAGGGATCAAACAGCTTGCCGAAATCGCTCACCTCCCCGCGGTTACGGGCAACCTTGCCGTCTACAAGGTCGGTGAGTTCGGAGACGATGAACAGCGCCCATAACACGGAGATGGTTACGGGCTGGCTGCCTGCTATTGGCGGCAGAAGGTAGATTGCGAAAAAAACCGGGGCCAAAATAAGCCTGGCGGAGGTTGTTTTATCGGCAAGGGTCATGGACGTAAGTATAGGGGCGGGGCAAGGCTTCGTCAACGAGCGCCTTGCCTCATCGCAGGGCAAGCGCATTAAAAAAAGAATACTCCTGCCGGGGCTCCGGTGTTGCCGGACCCCGGTTTCTTGATCAGAAACCCGGGTTTGTGCTGCGCAAAAACATTTTTCCGCAGCGCAAAAATACTTTTCCGCAGCGCAAAAACATTTTTCCGCAGCGCAAAAACACTTTTCCGCAGCGCAAAAACATTTTTGCGCTGCGCAAAAACACTTTTCCGCAGCGCAAAAACACTTTTCCGCAGCGCAAAAACACTTTTGCGTAGCGCAAAAACATTTTTGCGGCGCAAAAAACCGGGTTTGCACGCCGCAGGCCCCGCCGCCGTCAGCTGCCGGTAGTACCGCCGGTACCGCCGCCAGAAACCGCGCCGGACAGCATGATGAAGTCTGGCGAGGCGCCGTTGCCGCCGCTGTTGCCGCCGCCGTCGGCGGTAAGGGAACCTGCGGCGGCTGTTCCCTAAGAATGTTTAATGCGCTCGCCCTGTTGGGGGAGCAGGGAGGGGGAGACTCCCCGCTCCGTGCGTGGTATCATGCCCCATGTCTCGGAACTTCACGTATACCGCCTTAGTCCTCCGGGCCCGGCCTTCGGGGGAATCCAACCGGGAAATCACCTTTCTTACCGCCGAGGAGGGGCTGATCCGGGCCACGGTCTTCGGCGGGCCTAAGAGCAAACTCCGCGCCCACGCCGCCCTCTACCACGGGGGCAGGCTGTGGATCTACCGGGACCCGGTGAAGGGCTTCATGAAGGTAACGGATTTTGACGTCCAGGTGTGGAGGCCGGGCATACGGGAGCTTTACGAGCGGACCCTGGCGGCTTCGGCGGTGGCGGACACGGTTCTGGCGGCCCAGGGCGGAGGCGGCGGATGGGAAGATTCCCTCGCGTTGACCGGACGCGCCCTGGACGCCCTGGACACGGCGGACGAGGCCGCGTGCCGGCGGGTGGCTATCCGGTTCCTGTGGAACTGGGCGGAGTTCCTGGGCCAACAGCCCGGCCTTGACCGGTGCGGGGTGTGCGCTTGTGAACCACGGGGGGATGGGTTACTATGGTATTCACTGCGGGACGGGATAGTGGTTTGCCCGTCCTGCGCGGCCCTGCCTGCCGGGTATGCCCCGCCGGGCGGGACCTGGGAAACAGCCGGGTATCTGCCGGCGGGGCCCGGTGTCAGGCGGTGGCTCGCGGCGGGCAGGGGGCGGGATCCGGCCCTGACGGAGCGGTTCACCATGGACAAGGCGGCGGAGCGGGAGGCGAAGGCGCTGGTTACGGCGATCCTGGCCGGGGCCCTGGGGAAGCGGCTTTCGACCTGGGAGTTTTAGCGGGGGGAAGCATGAGGGCGGTTGGCATCATCCTGGGTTTTAGCGGGGGGAAGCATGAGGGCGGTTGGCAACATCCTGGGTTTTAGCGGGGGGGAAGCATGAGGGCGGTTGACATCATCATGGGTTTTAGCGGGGGGGAAGCATGAGGGCGGTTGACATCATCATGAATAAACGGGCCGGGAAGGAGCTTTCCCGGGAAGAGATTGAGTTTTTAATCGGCGGGTACGTCGCCGGGGAGATTCCCGATTACCAGGTGTCGGCCTGGGCAATGGCGGTGTTCTTTCAGGGGATGGGCGCGGCGGAAACGGCGGCCCTGACCGAGGTAATGCTGCGGTCCGGGACGGTGATCGGCCTTTCCGGGATAGCCGGGCCCTTCGTGGACAAACACTCCACCGGGGGCGTCGGGGATAAGACGAGCCTTATTCTCGCTCCCCTGGCGGCGTCCCTGGGGATACGGGATCCCATGATGTCGGGGCGGGCCCTGGGGCATACCGGGGGAACCCTGGACAAGCTGGAGGCGATTCCGGGTTACAGGACGGACCTTTCGGCGGAGCGGTTCCGGGAGATCATCGGGAAAGACGGGTTTGCCATGACGGGGCAGACCCGGGATATCGTGCCGGCGGACCGGCTGCTTTACGCCCTGCGGGACGTAACCGGGACGGTGGAGTCCATACCCCTCATCACGGCGAGCATCCTGTCGAAAAAGGCTGCCGAGGGTGCGGACGCCCTGGTACTGGATGTGAAGTACGGGTCCGGGGCCTTCATGAAGCGGAGCGAAGACGGGGAGAAGCTGGCCCGATCCCTGGTGGATACCGGCGCGGCCATGGGGAAGCGGATCATCGCCCTCCTCACGAACATGGATGAGCCGCTGGGAACCATGGTGGGGAACTTCCTTGAAGTAGAAGAGTGTTTGGACTGCCTTGAAGGGAAGGGGGTACGGGAAGGATCGGCAGATCTGATGGAGGTTACCCTGGAACTGGCGGCCCGGATGGCGATGCTGGGGGGCAAGGCGGCAAGTCCGGAAGAGGGCCGGCTGCTTTGCGGGGAGTGCCTGGCGGGAGGAGAACCCCTGCGGCGCTTCCTGGACAACGTGAAAAGCCAGGGAGGGGATGTGGAAAAACTGCTGGAACTCCGGGGCGCGTACCGGTCCCCGATTCAGGGGGAAGTTAGGGCCGCTTCTTCCGGGTACATTAACCGGATAGACGCCTGGAAGGTGGGCTGCGCCGGGGTACAGCTTGGCGTGGGACGGAACCGGACGGAAGACGAGGTGAGTCCCACAGCGGGGGTGCGGCTCCACAAAAAGCGGGGAAGCCCGGTTAGGGCGGGGGAACTGGTCATGAGCGTGTGGGCCCGGGACCAGGAGGGACTCGCGGCGGCCTTGCCCCGGCTTGAGGAGGCGGTGGAATATAGTGAAACGGCGCCCTCTGAACGAAAACTCATTCTAAAAGAAATCGTACCGAAAAAAGTACGGTAACGAAAGCGGCGGAGGCGCAGGGCATGATTTGGGACAAAAAAGATATTTCCCAGGAGACGGTAAAGAGCATCGCGGCCAGATATGACTGTGATTTCCTCATCGCGTCCATCCTGGTGCGCCGGGAGCTTACCGAAGGAGAGGAGATACGGTATTTCCTAGAGGATGATCCCCGGTATCTGCGGAATCCTTTTGAGCTTCCGGATATGGAGGACGCGGTGGACCGCATCCTGGCGGCTAAGGAAGAGGGGGAAAAGGTTCTGGTTTTTGGAGACCGGGACGCGGATGGGATTACCGGGACGGCCCTTCTTACCGGGTATCTTCGCGGCCTGGGGCTGGACGTAAGCTGGCAGCTTCCCGTTGGGGACGATCCCTATGGCCTTTCAATACAGGCGGTGGAAGAATTCGCCCAGGCTTCCGGGAGCCTCATCATTACCGTTGACTGCGGCATATCCTGCACAGCCGAGGTGGAAAGGGCCAATGAACTGGGGATAGACGTGATCGTCACGGATCACCACGCCCCGGGGGATATAGTTCCAGACGCGCTGGTCATCGTGAATCCCAAGCTGGAGAATTCCGCCTACGGTTTCCAGGGTTTGGCCGGCTGCGCCGTGGCGTATAAACTGGTCTCCGCCCTCAGATTTGCCGTAAAAAGCGATACCTACGGTCACTCAATCTGCTTGCTCAATGTCCGGCCTTCCAACGACGCCTATGCCGTCGAGGTGGCTAAACTGCGGAACCTGGTGGTGGTAAAGCGCCTGACGGAAACGGTGATCCCCGGCATGGTGGGCATAATGGAAACCAGGCTGCCCGCCTTTCTGGAGGGGCAGCAGATCTTTGTCTGGGATGCGCCGCTTCAGAAAAAAATGCTGGCGAAGATGTTCGGGACCAGCGTAGAGTTCTACATGCTTGATATGGCGGCGGAAATAGGAAAGGAGGTTCCCCAAACCGCAGGCAAGAGCCTCCTGAGGATACGGGAGATCTCCAAACTCGCCAAATATTCAGATAAAGGGACGGAAGAACTGGACGTATTCATCAACCTGTTTACTACCTTCATTAGGCGGCGGGAAAAGCTCTTTACCGACGCGGACCGGGCGGACCTTCAGCTTGCGGCCCTGGGGACTATCGCTGATATTATGCCCCTGCGGGACGAGAACCGCATCCTCGTCCGGTCCGGCGTAACGTCCCTGCAGGAAAAGTCCCGTCCGGGGATTCAGGATCTGCTCTTCAAGCTGGGCCTCGCGGGGCGGCGTTTCGGCGCTATGGAAATTTCCTGGCAGCTCTGCCCGGTCATCAACGCCGCAGGGCGCATGGGCAGTCCGGAAAAGGCTGTGGCCCTTCTGCTTTCGGAAGACCCCAAAGAACGGAATAAACTGGCGGACGAGATCATCGCCATGAATGATGAACGAAAGAAACTGAGCGGGGATATGTGGGCTGTGGTGGAACCCCGTGCAGCGGACAGTCTTGCCGAGTTCGATGGAAAGCTGGTCCTGGCCTTTGGTGAAGACATATTCCGGGGAGCCACGGGGCTCATGGCAAACCGCATGTCAGGCGCCTTTAAGGTACCCGCCGTGGCCGTTTCGTTCAGCGAAAAGACCGCTACCGGGTCCCTCCGCTCGGCCCGGGATTTCAACGTCCGGTCCCTCATGGAGTCCTGCGCGGACCTCTGCATAGACTGGGGTGGTCATAATTTTGCTGCCGGATTCAGTCTGGACCGGTCAAACTGGGACGCTTTCCTGGAACGCCTTAAAAACATGGCCCGGATCATAGAGTTGAAGGATGAAACGGATGAGGAAACCGTCTCGGTGGACGCGGAACTTCCCCCGCCCTACCTGACCCCGGACATCCTCAAACTGGTAGATCGTTTTGAGCCGTACGGCGAACAGAACGACCGGCTTGTCTTCATGACCCGGGGCGTCAGGGTAGCGGATATTAACTTCATAGGAAAACCCGAAGCCAAGCACGTCAAACTTACCCTGGACACGGGGAAATACAAGTGGCCTGCAGTGTACTGGCAGGCCGCCGGCAAGGTGAAGCAGGAGTTTGACCTGGAGGACAAGGTGGACCTGGTGTATACGGTGGAGCGGAACTGGTTCAACGGGACCGAGACCGCTCAGCTTAAAATCATCGATCTACAGCGTTCAGACTTACGGCGTTCCGACGGAAAGTCGGCCTGATGCCCTTTTGTCCCGGTCTTCTCCGTTTTTTGGCGGGAAAAAAGGCCAAGCCCTTCATTGTTCTGGTCCTGTGCCTGGTTGTTACGGGCCTGTGGCTGTCCGTCGACTTCATTTTTGCCGGCGGACGGCGGGACACGGCGGAGGATCCCTCTGGGGAAGAGGCCCCCGCCATCTCCGCCGAACCGGAACCGGTTGCGCTGGAGGAAGCCGCGCCTCCTCAGGAACGGGGCCTTTTCCGTATGGCGGCTTTGCCCGGCTCCCTCCGGCCCGGGGAGCCGGTAACCATAGGGTTGCTCTTTCCTGCGGATACCGGCGGGGAGGCAAGCCCTCCTATCTACGCGGTCCTGGTCAATACTCAGGGACGCCGCCTAAGTCGCGCCGCCTTCTTCGCCCTTCCCGACGGCCCGCCTGACCTGGCCGGGGTTGAGGTGCAGGCGGCGGTGCTTGCTATTCCCTCAACTTTTCGTCCGGGAAAGGCGTTTATCAGGACAGACCCGCCTCTAGAGGGCTTAGAGGACATCCCCCTTACCGTAGTGGACCGGGACTTTGTTTTTGAAACAATTGATTTAAATGAGGAAAATACCGATCTGCGGACCAGGGAAGACGTTCAAAAAATGGCGGAGGCGGAACAGCTTTGGGCCCTCCTGCGCCGTCCAGGGGATAGGGTCTACGCTGGGGAAGCTTTTGAAGCGCCGGTTGGTTCCCCCAGGCGGACCAGCTTTTTCGGAGACCGCCGGGTCTACCGGTACATAGACGGCTCCGCGGACACGGCAATACACGCCGGCATAGACTACGGAGTCCCCCGGGGGACTCCGGTCCACGCCTGCGCCCCAGGAAAAGTAGTCCTGGCCCGGTCCCGTATTGTTACGGGGAATTCGGTCATCATTGAACACTTCCCCGGCGTTTATTCCCTCTACTATCACCTGGATACCATAGCCGTTGCCGAAGGCGGCATGGTTGAAAAGGGCGGCCTTCTGGGCGAATCGGGCGCTACCGGCCTTGCCACCGGTCCCCACCTCCATTGGGAAATCCGGGTGGCTGGGGAAAACGCGGACCCCGACGCCTTCATAGAACGATCCGTCCTTGACAAAACGGCGATTTTGGGTAAGCTGACTGAATAGGCCTTATTATAACGGTTGAGGCTGTTCCAAAACTTCGTTTTTGGAACAGCCTCGGTTTTATAAACATAAGGATATTATACTATTTTGACCGGCGGGAAGGGAGGTGAGTTATTTGGCGCATATCATTGTTGATGAAAATGAGATTCTGGAAAAGGCTATCAAGCGGTTTAAACGGATGGTAGAAAAAGAAGGCATCATCCGTGAATATAAAAAACGTGAATACTATGAGAAACCTTCCACAATTCTGAACCGGAAGAAGAAAGCAATTCAACGGAAACTGATGAAAAAATCCCGAAGGGGAAAATCCGGCTATTAATTTAACGTGAAACGGGGAAGGCGGCTGCCCATGAGGTGAGTAGCCGCGTCCTTGGGGCAAAGCCCCGCAAACCTGCCCGCGCTATAATTTTTTGATCTGCACTTGGGGAGAAGTACCGTATTCTTGATCAAAAATAGAGCATTCCTGAACACGAATGAGTCATTTCTGATCAGGAAAATTGGGGATCTGAACTCCAGAGCGGGTTTTGGAACAACACTAGGTATCAAAAATACAAAGGAGCATAGTATGAAGCAGTATAAGAAAATTACCGCCTTTCTTGGGGTTTTGGCGCTTGCCGCCGCCCCGTCCTTTGCCCAGCAAATTCCCGGCCTTGAGAAAATAAAGGGGAATTTAGACGAACTGGCCGGGGACTTTGCCCGGGGGCTTGCCTTTAACGCCGGTCTGGGGCTTTGGTCCGACGCCTATATCGGCAGCATCGTTGGCGTCCCGCCCCACTTCGGCGTTGGCATCAACGCCGGTGTTACCACCATCAAGTCCACAGCCTTCAAGGGCCTTCTAAGCGATCTGGGAGAATCCGATTCTTCGCTCACCGGGTTGCTCGACGGTCTGGGATTGCCCCTCCCGGCGGCGCTGGTATCGGCCAGGGTTGGGGGGCTGGTCCTTCCTTTTGACGTTGGTATCAAGGGGATGTACCTTCCTTCCATCTCCCTGGGGGAGATACGTTCCAATTATGTCTTTTTTGGCCTGGACGTCCGTTATGCCCTGATTAAGGACAGCGGAGTTCTGCCGGCGGTTTCCATCGGCCTGGGTTATACCTATGTGGGCGGCGGCCTTGGACTTCCTATAGGGCAGGAGCAAAACATTAATTTTAACGGCCAAACAGTAAAATTTGATCGGCCTGAACTTACGATTTCCTGGGGAAACAGCAGCGTGGACCTTAACGCCCAGGTTTCCAAGAAACTCCTCATCATTACCCCCTTCCTGGGAATCGGCGCCAGTTACGGCTTCTCTCAGGTAGAATTTGGGGTGAAGGGTACGGTCCAAGCCAACGACGGATTAAAAAAAATTGCAGAACAATTCGGCTTCGACCTGGACAGCCAGGGGATAACTTCAACGATCAAGGGAAAGGGCCTCAGCGTCAGGATCTATGGCGGCACGTCCTTTGACATCGCCTTCATCCGCCTGAACCTGGGGGTCCTCTACAGCCCCTTCGGTAATAACTTCGGGGCGGACTTCGGCATACGCTTCCAACTCTAAGAGCCTGTCCGGAGAAAAACCGGGCCCTTAACCAAAAAGCTGTCCGGTAGGGGCCCGTTTCAAGCGTTTGAAAGACTTTTCAATTCCCTTACGATCCTTGCCCCGAATGTCCTGACCTGTAACGTTCTTCCGCATACTCCGCCTCCGCCGTGAAGCCGCCGGCCTGGAATATTTCTGCAGCCCGGTGATACGCCAGCGCAGACTGATCCCGCTTGCCCGCCTTGGCATAAATATCCCCTATCGCGAGCCAGTCCTGGCCCAGGGCGTAACCGTTTTCCGCCCGCCGGTCAAAGCTCAAGGCCTCCTGTAGGGCTGCCAGGGCGTCGTCATACCGGCCAGCCACGGAAAAGACCGACGCGATAAGGTACCAGTCATAGGCCGCCTGCTCCAAATACCGCGCTTTGTCGTGAATGGCCAGCGCCGTTCTCAAGGCGTCTTCCGCTTCCCGGTAACGGCCCAGCTCTTTTTCCGCCAGGCCCATGACTATCCAGCCCAGGGCGGCGGAAAGCGGGTCCGTCTTGACCACCCCTATTTCCGCCTGAACCCGTAAACGGATATCCGCGATAGTTTCGCCCGGCATAACGCCGCCCTTCGGGCTGTTCGCCGGGATAATGAGGGACAGCAGATCCCTTCGGGCGCGGTAAATACGGCTGATTGCGGCCAGCTCCGCATCCCCGCCGGCTTCCGCTTCTTCCCCGGCGGCCCGCCAGACCTCGTCCGCCTCGTCCCGGCGGCCCAGGAAGAACAGGCTGTTCCCCATGGACAACCCCGTCCTGATGCGCAAGGCCGGATCGTCAACGGAGATCGCCAGACGCCGGGCCTCGGATGCCAGGGAAAGGGCCAGGGCGTAATTCCCCCGGTCCGCTTCCCGGTTGGCCTGTTCCAGTTGAACCGCCGCGGCGTCCCGCGCCAGGCTCGTCTGTGCAGGCTGCTTTGGCGCTGAAGAACAGGCCGAAAAGACGCAGGGCAAAAGGGCAAGAAGAAAAACAATCAGGCTGCCGGTAAATCGTGTATCTTTCACGGCTCATTCCTCCCGTTAAATTCAGCTTAAAACCGTATGGCCCGGAAACTTGAGCCGTCCGTTTTGGTCTGGCCGTGAGGCGGGATGCCGCGCCTGAGCAGGGGGTTGTTGGTTAGGGCAACCAGCACATCCTGGGCGGTCCGCAGGGCCTTCTGGAGTTCCAGGATCAAGGCGGCGATTTGGGGAAGCTGGGCTGGGATAAAATCGCTGGTCCGCTCCAGGTTATGCAGGGTACCGGCCAGGGCTTTGAGGGAGGCTTCCAGATTAGCGTACACTTCCCCTTCGCCGTCCAGGGCCAAGGCCACCGCGCCCTCCGGGGCGGAGAGCATCCCGGAAACATCCTGGAGGTTCCCGATTATGGGCCTTACGTCCGCCAAGATGCCGCCGAGAGAACCCAGGAGGTCTTCGGCCATGCCCGGCACCCTGGACGCCGCATCTTCCACCGTCCCCAGGGTTTCCCCGGCGGCGCTTATGGCGCTTTCGGCCCCGCCCACGGTCCGGCCCAGGGCGGTTTCACCGGTTCCGTTAAACGCGGCCTCTACCTGGGCTACTACTTTGTTGATGTTTTCCAGCACGGCGTTGGCCCGGCTGACCAGAATGGTGATGCTGTCATCCTGACGGAGCGCGGCGGCGAGGCCCCGGCTAATCAGGGCCCGGCCCTCCGGCGACCGGGAATTGGGAATTACCGTCCCCTCCTCAAGGGGCCCTTCGCCTAATCCCGCGTAAAAAAGGAACTGGTTTCCCAGCCCTATGGGGTTTACCACCAGTTCCACCAGTGAGCCTTCCCTGACCCGGTCCACGTAGATGTCGAAGATGCTGATCTCCGCCTCTACCTGGTCATCCCCGGTCAACCGTATGGCCTTAACGTTTCCTATGGTAAATCCCTTATACTGAACCGGCATGTTGCGGCTGAGCCCCACCGCGCTGTCAAAATAGGCGAGATACCGGAAATCCCGTGCAAACAGCCGCTGCTGCCTGCCGGCAAAAAAAATGACCGCCATCAGGACCGCCAGGGCGATGGCAGAGAGGATCCCCACGAGCTGATCGGCAAAGCGTATTCTGAACCGCATCGGCCTAATCCCCTTCTGCCAGCTTCGCCAAATCCTGATCGCCGGCTATCTGCCCGCCCTCAAGGCGGCGGACAACGTGCCCTTTGGCGATCACGATAACACAATCCGCCAAACGATGTATCAGCGGGAAGTCGTGGCTGACGAAAATAATAGTCTTTCCCTCGTCCTTAAAACGCCCGACTATGCCAATAAGCCGCTGGGCGGCAGAGTCGTCCAGTGATTCGGTCCATTCGTCCAGGAAAAGAAGCCGCGGACGGCAGAGCATGGCACGGGCAAAGGCGATGAGCTTCTGCTCCCCCATGGAGAGCATGGCCGGACGAAGCTCCGGATCCCGGCGGTATCCCACCAGCTCCATCGCCTCCCGTATCCGTTCCCGCCGCTTCCCGCTTTCCATATCGGGAAAATGAACCCGCAGGGGAAGCTCCAGGATCTGATTCAGGCTCTGATTCGCCCAGAGGGCCGAATCCTGAAAGACTACCGCCGCCTCCCGGCGGAAGGTCAGGTTCTGGAAGCGGTTCATTGCATCAATATTTTTCCCCCGGTAGAACACCTTCCCGCCGGAAGGGACCAGGATCCCGGCGGCCAGTTTGAGGATGGTACTCTTCCCGCCCCCAGAGGGGCCCGCCAGGGCGACGGTCTTCCCCTGCCCGATCCGCAGGGAAACATTCCCGACTATCCTTTCGCGCCGGGTGAAGAAAGATACGTCTTTCATCTCGATTACCGGCTCTGCCATGCTTCCCCGTTTCCCTCATTGTTCACCTTTGTCCACCTTACGTCCTTCTTAGTCCACGGCGGTATAGTAAAGGCAGGAAAGCAAAACATTCGCCAGGACGCACCATGCAAGGGAGGAACCCACCGCTTTAAGCCCCGCCACGGGAATCTCCGTACTGGCCCGTTTCACGGAGAACCCGCTGGTAATGGCTACAACGGCTATGATCATCCCAAAGGCAGTACTTTTCACCAGTGATATGACTATATCCGAAACACCCAAACTCTGTAACAAGTTATCAAAATAAACCCCCGGCGGCAGGGGGTTGAAGAGCTGGGCCGCCACAAAGGACGCGCCCAGGCCGAATAGGGAAAAGTAGATGTTCAGGAGGAGGAGGGAAAGGGTAACTCCCAGGAACCGGGGAACCGCCAGATGTTCGATGGGGTCAACGCCGACGGAAATATAGGCTTCCACCTCGTGGGAAACGACCATTCCGGCCAGTTCCGTGGCAATGGCGGTAGCCGACCGGGCGATGACAATGATGGCGGTTAAAAGGGGCCCGGCCTCCCGCATGATGATGGTTATGAGCACGGGGTAACTGTACCGTTCCTGGGAAATTTTCGCCAAAAAGGGCATGGTCATGGCGTTTATGGCGACCCCTATCCCCAAAGCCAAAAGCGAGGTAATCCCCAGGGCTTCCACAAAGGTAAAAAGGATCTGCATGACGAATATCCTAAACGAGGCGCGGCCCCGGACCATAAAAGCCCCCACGCCCCGCAGGGTCCGTATAAAAAAACCCAGGGTGTACGGAATTTCCCTGAGGGCCGCTGCCTTGACCTTCATACCGCAACTATACCATAACCCTGGAGGAATTTTTCAAGAGCGGGTTCCCCCAACCTTCGGCGCCCGGGTTTTTTGATCGCAAACCCCTCTTCCCAAGCCGCGGCCCTTGCCTCCGGCGTTACGGGAGGCGCCTCCGGCGTTGCGGGAGGCTCCTCCGGCGGCACGGGAGGCTCCTCCGGCGTTGCGGGAGGCGCCTCCGGCGTTGCGGGAGGCTCCTCCGGCGTTA
>JAITLF010000281.1 GCA_031278025.1 Treponema sp. | reverse complement strand
AAGTTTTACCGCCACCTGTAAAAGTTTTATAACCGGCTGTAAAAGTTTTATAACCGGCCGGAAAGGTTCTCCATTGAAGAAGCGATAATCGTCTAGCGGTTAACGGGGGGTCCGGGGGGCCCCTGGTTCCCCGGCGGGGCGTTACGGGGCGGAGCCCCGTAGTGGGGGTAGCCCGCAACCGTGTGCGGGCGTAGGGGGCGGCTGCCCCCTTCCTCATTTTTTTACCGCAGCAACAGCCTGAACTTAAACACCCCCGGACGGACGCGGTATTGTTCACGCGTGTCGGGCCCGCAGGTTGCCGTTCCCACCCCCCGCTGGGCGCAGTCGATGTTCAGGAAGTAATAGCCCTCCCCGCCTTTTGTGGTGTCAATCAAATCGCAGGTGTGCCGGGCGGCGAGCATGTTTTCCTGCGTGTAACGGCTCACGCTCATATTGATCGGGCTGTCCGGCAGGATGGTAATCCGGCCGGGCAAATTCCCCACGATTGGACTTGAACTTGGACTTGAACTTGAACTTGAACTTGGCCTGTCCGGCGGGCAGCCCGCAGAGCCGCCGCGGTGTTTAAGCGTGATCTTTCTAACGCCGCTCCGGTTGCCGTTCTCCTGGGGGACGATGTAGGGCGTTTCCAAGTCTGCCGGGGCATGGGTGTAATTTCCCAGGAAAACGCCGGCCTTGCGGTCCGGGTAGGATTCCCCCGGTCCAAGGCCGAACCATTCGATGATGCCGAACCCTGCGGGAATCCGGGCGCTGATTCCGACCTTGGGCAATTCCGGCAGCGCGGGATCAAGATCAAAAACGATGTCCATGACAAGCTGATCGCCTGATTCGTGTATATCGGCAGAAAACGTGCCAAGCCGGGTGTTTTCAAAACCCCGCGCGGCGTTTTCGCCTGACAGCAAGATCCCGTCAACGCAGCGCAGGTGCGGCAGATCAAGATCGAGCCAGGGGTAAAGGGCCTTGTTCCCGTAATAAAAAAACGCCGCCGGGTCTCCCCGCAGATGGCTGTACGTTTTTAGCCCGTCATTTTCAGTGGGAACCCGGAAGAGGGAGGGCGTAAAAAGCCGCGCAAAATTCCCCAGGGCGGCAAGGGCGGCAAGGGATTCCTGTCTTACCGCCGGTTTTACCGCCGGTTTTACCGCCGGCAAGGGCAGGGGCAGGCCGTCCCGGAGGATCCGTTCAGCCTGGGCGATGCTAAAGCCCTTCTCTGCCCAGGGAGTATCTTTCTTCAGATGAAAACTGGCGTGAATGTACACGGTCCCCTGACCGCCGGTCGTGTCCCGGCGGCGCAACAGATCAACCTGGTGCGGAACCGGAAGGGCTATCTCGGCGGAGGCGCCGCTTTCAAGGGCGGGCAGGTCTTCGATTCCACGGGCAAGCACGGAATCTTCAGTGCCGGCGCCGTCTTGACGAAGTTCCCAATGGAGTTCTATATCCCTTAAACCGGAAAAATCAAAACGGTTTTCCAGCACAAAGCCGTAGGGCTTACCCGGTACGGGCTTCAACCGAACCGGCGCAAAGACCTGCCGGCATTCGGCCAGGGCGGGCTTGGGGGTCTGGTCGGGGAACAGAAGCCCGTTCAGGCAGAAATCATAATCGCTGGGGTCGTCGCCGAAATCGCCGCCGTATTTCCAGTATTTCCCGCCCTCAGGCGTAAACGCCTCGATTCCCTGATCAATCCAGTCCCAGATAAAGCCGCCCTGCAAGCCCCGGTGGGTCTCAATCGCTTCCCAGTAATCGGCGAGGCCGCCGTTGGAATTACCCATTGCATGGGAATACTCGATCATGATAAGCGGGCGGGGATCGTCGCGGTATTTTGCAAAACCGGTAATAAGATCCAGCGGGGGATACATAGGCCCGACAATGTCGGTGATTTCCTTACCCCGGCACAGGGAATCCAGCGTAGGGGAGAGCTGTCCCCCTTCGGGCCGTATGGCGCCCTCGTAACTAACCGGCCTGGAAGGATCGGCGTGGTGTATCCAGGCTGAACACAGGGCAAAGTTCGGGCCGTCGCCGCTTTCATTTCCCAGGGACCAGATGATGATCGAAGGATGATTTTTGTCCCGTTCCACCATGCGCTGAACCCGGCTTGTATACGCATAGGTCCACGCCGTATCCGCCGAGAGCTGATTGTAGAAACAATGATTCTCGATATTTGCCTCATCAACCAGATAAATGCCGTAGCGGTCGCAGAGATCGTACCAGCGTTCATCGTTGGGATAATGACAGGTGCGCACCGCGTTGAAGTTGTGCTGTTTAAGCAGCCGTATGTCCCGTACCATTGAAGCGGCGGAGAGGGTCTTGCCGGTCTTTTCGTCGTGTTCATGGCGGTTCACGCCTTTTATCAGCACCGCCTTGCCGTTTACGAGCAGTTCCCGGTTCTTTACGCGGACCGTCCTGAATCCGGTGCAGAAGGCGGTACTTTCCAGATGTTCGTCCCCGCGGAACACGCTGACCGCAAGCACGTAGAGATTCGGTTCCTCGTGGGACCAGATTTTCGGATTCCGCAGGGAGATGTCAACGTCGGCGCGGTTGGCATTCAACCGGTAATTGCAGGCAAGCAGGGTTTCGCCTGAAACGGCGGGCCTAAGCTGCCCTGCTATGCGCAGCGCATCATCCCGGTCTTTGGGAAGGCTGAAGGGATACAGGGCGTATTTAACCGTAAACGGCTCCGCGCCGGCGGAACCGGTTACCGCCTCATTCCCGGTGCTGCGCCCTTCGGGAACATTCCCCCCCAGGGTAAGGGAAAGCCGCAGGCGGCCTTCGGTACCGTTTTGCCCGGCGCGGATTTTGCCGGGAACCGCCTGGGCGTCCTGAATGTAACAGCCGGCGGCAGCGTACAGAAACACGCTCCGGTGCAGGCCGCCGAACCACCACTGGTCCTGATCCTCAACATAACTGGCGTCTGAATAGCGGATAACCTTTAAGCCCAGCACGTTTTCGCCTGCCGACAAAAACGGCGTAAGGTCGTATTCCGAGGGAAGCCGGGTATCTTTTCCGGCCCCCGCGCATTGGCCGTTTGCGTACACCAGGCAGCAGCTTTCGGCTGAACCGACATGAAGGACAATCCGCCGCCCCGCCCATTCAGGCGGCAGCGTGAACGCGGTACGGTAAAGACCGGTGGGGTTGTCTTTTGGCGCATGGGGCGGCGCTGCCTGGAAGGGCATCTGCACATTGGTATAGTGGGGCTTGTCGTATCCCTGGAGCGTCCAGGTGCCGGGGACCGCAATCGTGTCCCAGGCGGCGGCATTATAACCGGGCTGCGTCCACTCAGGCGGTTCGGCGCCGGAATTATCCCCGGCGGGATTACCGATCAGGCGGAAACGCCACGCGCCGTCCAGGATGAGGCGCAACGGGGCGTCTTCCGCCCTGGCGAATTCGGGACCGGCAATGCAATACCGCAGGGCGGCTTCGGGGCCGGCAAAGGGCAGCAGGGGGCTGCGCATGGGCAGCCGGTTTATTCCCTGGATTTCGGGATTTTCCCACAGGGGAACGATACTACTATTCATGGGTTCGATAGTAAATTGATGCCGGAAATTGTCAATAGCACCGATTCGGTAACGGGGCGGAGCCCCGCCGGGTCCGCACCTCATCACCACCAACCTGGGTTTTTTGATCGCAAAAACACTTTTGCGCCGCGCAAACCTCTCTTTCTTGATCGCTCACCTCTCTTCCCTCCCCGCTCACCGCGCTTTACAAGCCGCAGGCCCGGCCTCCGCCGTTCCGGGGGGAGCCGCCGGCGTCCGCGGAGGTTCCCCCGGAGGTTCAGGAGGAGGCGCGTTCGGGAATAACGTAACGCGCCCACCCTGGTTCCGGTATCAGGGCCAGCGCATCTAAATTAAGATGAAACCGCATCGGGCAGGGTTTCAGATGCAAAGGAGGAATGAAAGAGCAGCCGTTCAAAATAAGCATCACTCCATGCCATCTGTTTTACCCGGCTCTCTACACTGTGTCTTTTGATTCCTTGTCCGCCCGTGCCGCCGTTAGCGCCCTCTTCCTGAAATACGCCCGGTTCTCAGGCGCCCCTCCGCTTTTTATCCGCGCCGCATCCTCCCGGAAAACCACGTCAGGCACCGAGTGCAGTGAGTCAGGAATTCAAAGTATCACCCATCGGGTTCATCTCCCCAGACGAAAAGGATAAAAGCGGACCAGTTTTCATGGAGAAAACGACTGAAGATGTACCTCAGCGCACTAAAGAAATTGTCC
>JAITLF010000214.1 GCA_031278025.1 Treponema sp. | reverse complement strand
CTTACATTTACATTGCCGGGAAAGGCCCGGAATATGCGGGTAGTTTCGGATTCCAGGCCGTTCTTTACTTCTTGCGGTCTTTTCCCGGGCTTTGTATCGGATAGTTGGCCGTCAGAACCTCAACCTTGGACCGGGGCATCCGGCCCCGGCCATGCGTCATTGCGGAAGCTATTCGATACTCCACCGTATACCAGCCATTCTTCCGGCTACATTCCTCTAGGGCCGCGTTACGGAGGAACTCAACAGAAACTTCCCCTTGAGGGCTCTCTAATGCCCTAAGAAGGGCGTCAAAGTCCATCTGAGTGTAGCCGTCATAGTGTCCCTGATCCGTGCCAACATAGGGCGGGTCAAGATAAAAGAACGGCTCCGGCAGGGCGAGCGCATAAAAAATTCGGGTGGTGATGCAGAAAGTATGATAGCCACATCCAGCCATCATGCAAGGTGTGGACTTTCGGCGGGGCTTCGCCCCCTCTCCCTGGGTCGCCGTCCAAGTTTGGCATAATTCCAGGAAACCTGGGTTTTTGATCAGGAAACCCAGGTTTCCCGATCAAAAACCCAGGTTTACGTGAAGAAAACTTGATTGTACGAGTTGTAAAGAGCGGTGTACGACTTGAAAACTTGACTGTGCGGCTTGTAAAGAGAGCGGTGTACGGGTTGTACACCCATCTTTACAACATAAATCCCCGTGACTCCAGGGCGGAGGCGGTTTCGCCGGCTTTGGCGATCATGTGTTCGATTACCGGGGGAATAACCATCACCAACTGGGAGAAGCCCCGCTTTCCGGCCCGTGCGCGGTAGGCGGCGGTTACGGTTTCCCAAACCTCGAAGAACCGGGGGAGGAAGCCGAGCATGAGGGAAATACCCAAACTCAGGCGCGGCTGTTCCAAACGGACGGGCAGGCGCCGCGTCTGGGGGAAGGGCAGTCTTTTTAGCCCCGCGGCAAGGGGAAAGCACAAAACCCGCTCAAGGGCGCCCAGGGAATCCTTCAGTTCCGTCATGGTGGTAACCGAAAAGAGGAGGGCCCCGGCGGAAAACGAGATAAGGATGGTTCCCCCAAAGAGCAGCGCTTCCGCGCATCCTGAAGGGTTAAACCGCAGGGGATCGTAGGCAACGGATCGGAGGAGGAGTATGCACAGGATCATGACGAACAGGGGCCTGCCGCCCCGGAGCAGTTCCCAGGGGCGTATGCCCGCCGAAAGCGCGCCGGCAATAACGATGATCACCCCGGCGGCCAGGGCGGGGAAACCCGCAAGGAAAGCGGCGGTGGAAATTCCCAGAAGCGCCAGCAGTTTTGCCCATCCGGGGAGTCGGTGGAGGGTCGAATTCCCGGTCCGGTAGGAATAGGGGGCGCGTTTTTCAATCCTCCCCGGATCCTTCCTCATTCGAGCCATGTACAGTCCCCTACGACTTTGTACCCGTGAAGGGGATTCCTGACGCCGTACTCCGGCCTAAGCCGGAGCAGGACTTCTTCCGGCGTACCGTCTTCCCGGAGGATTCCCCGGTGCAGGATCGCCAGCCGGTCTGCGAAAGCCAGGACCTTTTCCAGTTCATGGGTCAGGATGATAAGGGTCTTACCGGCGGCTTTAAGGTCCCTGACGATTTCAAGCACATGGATAACCCCCGGCCAGTCAAGGTTGGCAAACGGCTCGTCCAGGATGACCGTTCCGCAGCCCATGGCGATAACTCCCGCCACGGCAAGGCGCCGCTTTTCCCCGCCGGAAAGCCGCCGGGGGGGGAAGTCCCGCTTGTCCTCAATCGCCAGGGCTTTCAGGGCCGCGTCCACCCGTTCCGCCACCTGTTCCCGGCTCAACCCCAGGTTGCGGGGTCCGAAGGCCGTGTCTTCCGCCACCGTCTCCCCCAGGATCTGGGCGTCGGCATCCTGAAAAACCAGTCCCACGGAAGACCGCAGGCTGTCTACGGCCTTAGCAAGCGGCTGTCCCCGGAACAGAACGTCCCCTTCCGAAGGGTCCATAAGCCCGGCGATGATCTTCATCAAAATGGTCTTTCCCGATCCGTTGGACCCGGCGATAAGGAGGCATTCTCCTTCCCAAATATCCAGGTTAATGTACTGCAACGCCCGGTTTACGCCGCTTCCGTCCCGCGTAATGCTTAAAGGAAAATTCTTCGAAATACCCCGGGCGGAAAAGAGGGGAACGTCATTCATCGGTACAGGTCGGCCCGCGCAGGCTGTTTCCTGCGCGGCGCACTCCTTATCCTTCGATCTGATCCGCCACAAGCCTGCGCAGCCGAGGAGCGATGATAACCGCAACGACGGTTTTGGCGGCATCCCCGATAATGAACGGCAGGAACCCCCCGGCAAGGGCCTGGCCCCAGGTTCCGTCTATGACGTATTTAAGCCGGATAACCCCGGGTACATAGATGACGAGGATCCCCGCGACCGCCCCCAGGATGACGCGCCACAGGGGGGACTTTTCCCCGGCGCGGGGGGGGCCCGCGATAAACCCCGCAGTTATTGCCGAAAGCAGGTAGCCAAACAGAAAGCCGCCGGTGGGACCCACGAAATGCACAAAGCCGCCGGTGGCGCCGGCAAAAACCGGCGCACCGATGGCCCCGGCAAGCAGGTAAAGCCCCACCGCGAGGCCGCCCAGGAAGGGCCCCAGGATAAGTCCGGAAATGAGGGCAAAGAAATTCTGCAGTACAATGGGTACCGGAGAAAAGGGAAGCGGGATAGAGATGAAGGTCCCCGCCGCTATCAGGGCGGCAAAGAGGGCCGTCAAGGTTGTCCCGGCCAGGGCTTTCCGTTTACCGGCAACCGTAACGTAGTCATTCATAAAAACTCCTGTTATGTGAGCCGGTCAGAACCCGGTTGATTTTGACCGGCAGTTTTCGGGCTTAAAACCCGTGGGATGCCGTTTTTTAATGATGATTTTCACGAAATCTCAATGACCTTACCTAGAAAACCGGGGGATGTCAAGGTTTTGCAGTACTTCTTAAATAGGAGATCACCGCCACTGCCTAGATATTCCTAAGAAAGGCGGCATACCCCCGGCAGGTAGTATAGAGGTCTATCTTGCTGATGACTTCAAACGGGGAATGCATGGAAAGTACGGGAATCCCGCAGTCCAGCACTTCTACGCCCAGATTAGCCACATACTTGGCGATGGTCCCGCCGCCCCCCTTGTCAACCTTGCCTAAGTCGCCGTACTGCCACTGGACCTTATTCCTGGTGAGGACGGCCTGCACCTTCCCGCAGAATTCGGCGCTGGCATCGCTGCCGCCAACTTTTCCACCGCTTCCGGTGTATTTAGATATGACTATGCCTTTGCCTACGTAAGAGGCGGTTTTACGGTCGTAGACCGAATCAAAGGTGGGATCAAAGGCCGCGTTGACGTCCGCTGAAAGCATGGCGGAACGGCTGAGGGTCCGGCGCAGTAGGAGTTCCGAATACGCTGTCTTCCCTTTTGAAAGCAAATAGGCGATAAAATTTTCAAAGAGCCGGGACTGCGCCCCGGTGTTCCCCGCAGAACCGGTCTCTTCCTTGTCGGTAAGGATGCACACGATAGTTTTCGGCGGGGGTGTTTCAGAACCCGCCAGTTCCAGGACCGACCGCAGGGCGGCATAGGCGCAGGACTTGTCGTCGTGACCGTATGCGCCTATCATGCTCCGATCAAATCCCAGATCCCTGGCCTTGAAAGCGGGTACCAGTTCCAATTCCGCCCTGGCAAAGTCCTGCTCCACCATGCCGTATTGTTCATGGAGCAGGTTGAGGACATTGAGTTTAACCTTGTCCTTGGCCTTATTGTCCCGAAAAGGCCGGGAGCCGGCGAGGATATTCAGGTCCTCCCCCGGCACCGCTTCGGAGGCTTTCTTCTGCATCTGTTCCCGTGCCAAGTGGGGCAACAGGTCGGTGATCGTAAAAACCGGATCCCCCGCTTCTTCCCCAACCCTGATTTCAACCCTAGTCCCGTCCTCCCGAATAACGACCCCGTGCAAGGCCAGCGGGATGGCCGTCCACTGGTAGTTCTTGATGCCTCCATAATACTGAGTATCCAGGAGGGCGAATTCCGCCTCCTCGTACAAGGGGTTGGTCTTGAGGTCTATGCGGGGGGAATCCACGTGGGCACCCAGGATGTTCACCCCTCCTCCCGGGGGCTTCTGCCCTATGACGGCAAAGACCAGAGACTTCCCTCGGTTGTTCTGATAGACCTTCGTACCCGGAACTAAGGAGCCCCCTTCCGGCAGGTTCTCAAGTATCTCATCGATATCCCGAAAACCCGCGCCGTTCAGGACTTCCAAGGCGGCGGCGGTAAACTCCCGTTCCGTCTTTCCCTTGTCAAGAAACGCGACATAGTCCGCCGCGAAACGGCCTACCGCTTCGCCCTCTTCGGGACTTACCCCGTCCCAGCAGTTCTTTTTATTGACACAGAGCTTTTCCGCAAGCTGCTCCCCCACCGTCTTCCCTTCGATCCCGTCCGTATGCCCCACAACGCGCTCCTTATCTCTCTATAACTAGCGTTTGTACTTCAAGGTCTCCAGCATCGCGCTGCCCCGGGACACTTCGAACCAGAGTTCTTTTCCCGCTTTTTCCCGAAGCGCACGGTAGAAGGCCGCTAAATCCTGTATCGGTTCGCCGTTAATAGCGATAAGCCGGTCCTCCCGCTGGAGGCCTATGATAGAGGCGGGGCTCTCGTTGATAACCTGGGCGGCGATGACCCCACGGGCGTTCTGATCTAGCTTGAGGCTGCTCCGCAGGGCGTCGGTGAAGGGGACCACGTAGACGCCGGGCCAGAGTTTCTTGTTTTCCGCCGCCACCGCCTCGCTTCGGACTTCTATACGGACGGTAACTTCCACAGACGCGCCGTCCCGGATGACGGTGAAGACCGCCTTCTCTCCGGGCCTGACGTCGCCTACCGCTAGAGTCAGGGCATTACTCCCCCGCATCTCCCGGCCATTCAGATGGGTGATAAAGTCTCCGGGCTGTATCCCACCCTTGTGAGCCGGCGAATCAATAAACACCTGGGTAGCCAGGGCACCCCGTTTCCCCGTAAGACCCAGGGCCTGGGCGCTGTCCCGATCCGGGTCCGCAAGGGACACCCCAAGCCAGCCGTAGCTGATCTCTCCGGAGCGGATAAACTCATCAATAGAACGCTTCGCGTTGTTAATAGGAATGGCGAAGCCCAAGCCTACGGAACCGCCGCCGGGATTGTTACTGGCGATCCAGGTGTTGATCCCCACAACCTCGCCGCGTATGTTCACCAGGGCGCCCCCGGAATTCCCCTGATTGATGGACGTATCGGTCTGGATAAAGTCGTTGATATTACCCGCCGGCCCGCCGGTACGGCCCAAGGCGCTCACGATGCCCATGGTTACGGTAGACATGAGGGCCAGCGGATTCCCCACCGCGATGGCCCAGTCCCCCACCCGGACGGCATCCGAATCACCCAGGACCGCCAGAGGGTACCCGTCGGTTGTCTTGAAGGACACCATGGCCAGGTCTTTGCGTTCGTCCTGGCCCACAAGCTCTGCGGAATATTCCTTGCCCTCGTTGGTAACCACCCAGATTTCGTTCACGTCCTGTACGACGTGATGGTTGGTCAGCACATAATAGACATCCTTTTCCTGGCGGACGATGATTCCGGAGCCCAGGCCCTGCGAACGGTATTCCCGCCCCTGGCCCCTGCTGTCAGGCTCCCCCTCACGGGGACCAAAGAAGAATTCCCAGGGAATCCCGTTAAAATTGGGAATCTGCTGCCGCCGTATTGATACGGTTTTAAGCTCGACTACCGAAGGGAGTACCTTGTCCGCCACTGCCCGGAACGTCATCTGGAGGCTTTCCGCCACAGCCAGGGCATCCTGGGGGATGGTTACCGAGCTTTCCTCCGCTTTGGCGGTTCTCGCCTGGGGAGTGGAGCAGGAAAAGGAAAGAAAGGCCAAAGAAAACCCAAAGATCGCCCCCATCAGCACTAAATTAAAGATGAAAATTTTTTTCGAAAACAACACATTTTTCGAGGCGTTTTTTTTCCCCGGTGAAAAACACAACACGAAACGTTCGGCAAGATTCATACATTCACTCTCCTATTCAGTATGCGTTATGAAAATTTTTAAGAAATCGCAGGTTTAGCACCCTTTTTATAATAATAATAAAATCTTCCGCAATAAGTTACAAAATACGGTACCGATCAGGAATTCAAAGTATCACCCATCGGGTTCATCTCCCCAGACGAAAAGGATAAAAGCGGACCAGTTTTCATGGAGAAAACGACTGAAGATGTACCTCAGCGCACTAAAGAAATTGTCC
>JAITLF010000152.1 GCA_031278025.1 Treponema sp. | reverse complement strand
CGCCCCACCCAACCCCGGCCGTCCAGTGTGTTTTGTTTACGTTATTACCAAATATTGCATTGGGGGGGGGGGGGGGGGGTAGGCTTATGGCGTTTTCCCGGAGACATTACGGAAAAAGGCGCGAAGTCTTTCCTTAAATTTATCGCGGATTCACAGAATCCACAAAAAGATACATCCATGATTTAAGAGGTATTATATCACAATAATTGAAAAAAAAAACAAGTATATCGCTCTTGACGACCAGGATAAACGCATAAAAATGTATACCGCCTGTTTACCGCTGTCATAGTGGCGAAAAAAGGCTCCTGCGGGGACGCGCAAGGGATAGAAGCGGCCGCAAATGCCACGCATTTACTTCTGGAGTTTGCGATGCAAACTCCATACATTCCGGGATGCTGAGGAATTGGAGCGGATAGCCCGGTTTCCGGCGCTTTGGGCCGGAAATGCGCCCAAGACAGGAATCTAAAAATTCCTGTTTAGTCTAATACGCCGCGAAGGGGATAATTTCGGTTATTTCCACCCGAAACCGGACGGCGGCGGCCCAATGGCCGCTGTCCATAAAATAATTGGGAAAAGCCGCCAGGCTGATAAACCCCGAAGCTTCCTTGGGCCGGTTCCGTTCGCTGCCCCGGAGCATGGCCCGGAGCGCCGCCCGGGCGGCGTCCTCAAGCCCCGCCCTGCGGATAGACATCCAGTCGTCTATCTGTTTCGGCCCTCCCAGGGGACCGTAGCCAATAGCCTGGGCGCCGCGGATAGTCCCGGAACGCCACATCCGCATCCGGCGCTGCTGGGCCTCGGTGAGCCGGTAATCGGTCCAGAGCCGGAGCCGCATATCCCGGACTTCCGCATCGGTGGCCCGTAGCCCCGGATCGCCAAAGGGGATAACACCATCCGGCGTCAGCTCCAGTTCTTCGGCTATACCCCGGGCCTTTTCCCCAATATCGTAATGAAAAGACCAGCCGTAGATCATGGCGGAATAAAACATGGCCGCTTCTTCCAGGGCCCGGCGGCGGGCGGTATCCGCGTCCAGCGGATATTCCTCGTCGATAAAACCGCCGTACACCGGCTCCAGTTCAATGGAGACCTCGCCGCGCAGTACCTCCTGGGCGGCCAGGGGGAAAAGGCCCAGAGAAAAAAATACCGCCGCCCACCAGATACGGTTCATAGTCTTATTATCGATCTTTTTCAGGAGAACGTTGAAGGGCAAAAACCCGCGCCCGGAGTCCTTGTAGCCTGTCAATCCTATGTTGTACACTAACGGTAAGAAACTGTATGACATCATTATCGTCGTTTACCCTGAAAACCTCAAAAAAGGACGAGTGGATCGATATTACCGTTGAGGTGCGGAAGGCTGTGGCCGCCTCGGGGGTTCGGGAAGGGATCTGTGTGGTGTTCGTCCCCCACACCACCGCGGCGGTCACGGTAAATGAAAACGCCGACCCCGATGTGCCCCGGGACCTGATGTACGCCCTGGATGTTATTTCCCCGGATCGCCGGGAGTTTCGCCACAGCGAGGGGAATTCGGCGGCCCACACCAAAACCAGTCTGGTGGGCCCCTCCCTCACCCTGATCGTCTCCGGGGGAACCCTGCTTCTGGGAACCTGGCAAGGGGTGTGGTTTAATGAGTATGCGGGCCCTCGGACCCGGAGGGTCCTCGTCAGAATTCTGGGGGAATGAGGTATGTGGGCCCACGCCGTGTTACGGTTTAGCAACAACACGCTATGCGTGCGGATTCGGGCGGGCCCTCGGCCCGGAGGGTCCTCGTCAGAATTCTCGGGGAATGAAGTGTACGGGCCTACGCCGTGTTATTGGGCAGAAAGGCGGAGAAAAAGTATGAAAAGAAAAAAAACCATATACCGGATAACCATGGTATGTTTCGCGGCCGCCGCGTTTGCGGTTGGGAGCTGTTCAGCCAGGGGCGCGAGCCCGGAAGCGGCGTATCGAAGCGGGGGGGAGGCCGTTTTTAGCTATGCCGCTTCCCAAAAGGCCCTGGCGGCGGAAACAGCGGCGGATGACGGCGGCCCGGAACTGCCGGAGGCCGGCGCGGTTCCGGGGGCGGAGGCTTCGCGGAAGCTGGTATACCGGGCCAATATCAGCATCCGGGTTCAGGACCCGGAAAAAGCCGGCGCGGCCCTTACCGCCCTGATGGAGCGGTACGGCGCCTACGCATCTTCGGTGAACATCCGGGAAAATTCCCGGCATTATACCATCCGGGTTCCCGCCCCCTCCTATACGGCCCTGCTCTCCGCCCTGGACGGCATGGGCCGCCTCCTCCACCGTTCGGAAAGCGCCGAAGACGTTACCCTCCGGTATTACGACCTTGAGGGGCGGCTGGCGACCAAGCGGGAACTCCTCAAGACCTACCAGTCCTACCTGGGGAGGGCCAAAAACATCGAGGAAATATTGGCCGTGGAGGCAAAAATCGCGGAGCTTGAGGACGACATAGACGGCACGGGAAAGGAACTCCGCTCCCTGGCCGGCATGGTGGATTACGCCACGGTGGATCTGGAAATCCAGGGCCCTGAAAACATCCCCGCCTACGCCGCCCCCACCCTGGGGGAGCGGATAGCCGGGCTGTTCGGCGCTTTGGGGGACTTCTTCTCTACCGCGCTGGTGATCCTCCTGGGAATCATCGTTTACGGCATCCCCAGCCTTCTTGTCCTGGCCCTGCTGTTCTGGGTTCTCTTCGGCAGAATCGGCCTGCTCAAAAAACTCTGGCGTCTGGCGGCGGGAAAAAAAGACGGGGCTTTGAAAGCAGACGTTATCGAAAATAAAAAACCGGAGCGGGAATAATTTATCGTGGCTTACTTATACGAAACCCACCTTCATACCGTCCGGTCCAGCGCCTGCGGAGTGTCCCGGGGGCGGGACTACATCCGCCGCTACATCGACGCGGGTTTTTCAGGCATCATCGTGACGGATCATTTTTTCCGGGGCAATACCGCCGTAAACCGGCGTCTGCCCTGGCGGGACTGGGTGGACGAGTTCTGCCGGGGCTATGAGGAAACCAGGGAGGCCGGGGAACGGCTGGGGCTGGATGTGTTTTTCGGCTGGGAAGAAACCTTTGACGGCTGCGACGACTACCTCGTCTACGGCCTGGATAAAGCCTGGCTCCTGGACCACCCCGAATCCCGAAACTGGACCCGGGGGGAACAGTACCGGGCGGTCAAACAATACGGCGGCTGCGTGGTTCAGGCCCACCCTTTCCGTCAGTACTCCTATATCAGCCGGATCAATTTATCCGCGGGCTGCGTGGACGGGGTAGAGGCCGCCAACGCGGGAAACCACGACCAATCCTACGACGCCCTGGCGGCGCGGTACGCTGACAAGCTGGGCCTCCCCAAAACCGCGGGCTCGGACATCCACGACGAGGAACAGTTTGAGTGGGGGGAGATTTTCGGGGTTTACCTGGACAAAAAGCTGGACAGCATCGCCGGGTATGTACAAGCCATCAAAGAAAAAAACATCGCCGGCCTCAAAACAAGCGAAGGCCGCTGCGATTATACGGGGGATGAAACCGTGTCCCTGCCGGTGGACATTCGGGACGCGAAAGACCGGAGTACCGGACAGGATCTGTGGGAATTGTTGGGGAAAAAACCCGGCGCAAGGGCAACAAAACCCCGCTTCATCTAATACACTCAACGGAAACGAAGAGAATGGAAAACCTGGCTTTTTATCAATCCTGGTCCTTTCAAATACAATGTCCCGTCAAATACAATCGACAAAAGGGCGTATATAGCGTATTATCTCCCCATGTTAAAGCCTCAGGATTATGTTGCCGATTGGCCCGACCTTCCCTATCCCAACTTTGCCGCGTGGCTTGAGGGGATACGCTCCAACTGGGCCGGCAAGGACGCCATTCTCTACCGTTCAGGCGGCCAAAAGGAATTCACCCGCTGGTCTTTCAATAAATTCGCGGAAGAATCCCGGCGTATCGCCCGGGGGCTCCTGGCGGCGGGGCTGGTCAAGGGGGACCGGGCGGCCCTGTGGTGCGAAAACCGTCCCGAATGGATGGCGGTCTGGATGGGCGCCGCTATCGCGGGGCTGGTAATCGTCCCCATTGATTTTCTCGTTTCCGAAGATGAATGTACCAATATACTGAAGATCACCAGGGCCCGGGCCTTTTTCCATTCCGTCAAAAAGCGGGGCTACGCCGATTCCCTGCCCGGGAGGGGGCTTGCCATTCCCGTAAAGGCCGCCATGAGCGCCGAAGGGCCCGGCTCTTACGGTTCCTTCGGCGCCGGGGCGGAGGCCCAGGCCCTTCCCCCCGTTTCCGGCATCGCCGAACAGGACCCGGTGTCCATCGTGTTTACCTCCGGCACCACCGGCTTTGCCAAGGGAGTAACCCTCTGCCACAAGGGGATCATCGCCAATACCAGCGCCGCCATTAAATCCCTCCGGGCCTATCCCAGCGATGTATTCATCAACGTGCTTCCCCTGCACCACACCTATCCAACCACCTGTTCCTTTATCGCCCCCCTCTCGGCGGGAGCCTCCACCATCATCGTGGAAAAACTGGTAGGTTCCGTGGTGGTGGACGACATACAGGACGGCCGGGGCAATTTTCTTATCGCCGTTCCCCTCCTCTACGACAAGGTGATGGCCGCCATTGCCAAGGGCTACAACGCGTTACCCGCCCCCGTCCGGGGCATCCTCAACATCTTCCGGGCCATCGCCCTGGCGGAGGCAAAAAAAGGGCGGGTTGAATTCGGCCAAAAGTTTTTCAAATTTATCCGCAAGAAAGCCCGCCTGGATTCCATCAGGATCATGGTCGCCGGGGGCGGCCCCCTGAGCCCAAAAACCGCGGACTTTTTCGATTCCCTGGGGTTCAACATGGTCCACGGCTACGGGATGAGCGAAAACAGCCCCCTCATCAGCGTAAACACCCCCTGGCACAGGAGAAACGCCTCGGTGGGGCTCCCGGTCTTATACACGGACATAAAAATCGCCGATCCCAACGAGGACGGCCACGGGGAAATCATGGTAAAATCCCCCTCGATCATGCTGGGGTATTATGAAGCCCCCGAAGCCACCAAAGAGGTTATTACCGAAGACGGCTGGCTGAAAACCGGGGACCTGGGCTATCAGGATGAACTGGGCTTTATCTACATCAACGGCAGGGCGAAGAACCTCATCGTCAGTTCCGGGGGCAAGAACATTTACCCCGAGGAAATTGAAGCCCATTTCAACGATTCCCGGATCATACGCGAAATCCTGGTGCTGGGCCGGAAGGAAAAGGAATTCGGGGGCGAGCAGATTTTCGCCGTGGTGGTTCCCGGCCTTGAAAACATTGCCGCCGATTATCCCGGCAAAGAAACGGACGGCCCCTTTATCCGGGGCCTGGTGAAGAAGGAAATTGAGCAGGCCAACCGCGCGCTGGTGGGCTATAAAAAAATCGTAGACTTCACCTTGAGGGACGAGCCCTTTGAAAAGAACGCCCAGCAGAAGATCCGCCGTTTTCTTTACAAACATTACGAGCAGGCCGATACGGCGGACAGGGTAAACGCATAGGAATTTTTAACCACAGACGGGCACGGACAAACACGGACGGAGAACGAAGAACCTCGGGGCAAGGACCCCGGCCTTCCAATCAGGAATTCCAAACCGGAAGTCCGTGTTTTCCGTTTTGTCCGTCCTAAATTCGGCGATGGCCACCTCTGCGTTCCCAGGGAAACGATGATTAACGTGATGCCAATCATCGTTTCCCCATGATGCACTACGCTTCACTTCCAGGGCGGTTCCTAAAGCCTCCTGCCAAGCTCCGCGCCTTCTCTGATTGCTTCCAGCGCGGATTTCTCCGGCCCGCCGCAGTCGCCGATCAGTTCAACTTCCACTCCCTTTTGACGCAGCTCCTCGGCAAGTTTATTGTCGGGAACGACCCCTACCGCCAAAATCACGGTATCCGCCTTAATGAACAGCAGATCCATTTCAAGCTTCGTATTACATTTCACATAGACGCCATGTTCGGTTACTTCCATCAACGGACAGTCGGTGAGGATCACGACACCGTTTTCGATAAGGCCGCTCAGCAGGTGCTTATAATTATAGATAACCATAGGACCGCCGATTTTCGGAAGGGCCTCCACAAGAACGGCCTTCTTGCCGTTTTCGGCCAGGCTGTTTGCCACCTCCATTCCGGTAGACCCTCCGCCAATCACAACTACACGGGCTCCGGCCTCAACCTTGCCCAGGATCACATCATTCGCCTGCACCACATTCCTGCCGTCAATGCCGGGCACCCCTCTGAGCGTCCGGGGAAAAGCCCCCGTAGCGATCACTACCTTATCCGGGTTGATCTTTGCGACGGTATCCGCCGTAACCTCGCTGTTCAGCATCACCTTCACTCCGGCTCTGTCCAGGCCGCGAACCAGCCTCTTTGTCAGGTTGGTATATGCCTGTTGTTTCTTCTCCGTGTCAACGATATTCCATTGGCCGCCCAGCTTACCGCTCTTTTCATAGAGGGACACCTCATGGCCGCGCTCGGCCAGAACTCTCGCGGCCTCCATGCCGGCAGGCCCGCCGCCCACAACCATCACTCTGCGGGGTGAAGCCGCCGGTTTTAGTTCTGTAAACGTACGCTCCCGCATCACCACCGGATTCACGGTGCATGCCAAACCCTTATACTTTTCCATTTTCATGCACTTGTTGCAGGAGATACATTCTTGAATGTCCTCAAGCCGTCCCTCTCTCACCTTCTGCGGAAGATAGGGATCGGCAATGAGTCCTCTGCCGATTGCGATGAAGTCCGCCTGCCCCTTCTCAAGAATACGCTCCGCCAGCGGAATATCTGTGCCCAGCCTGCCGACCGTAATGACGGGTACATTGACCACCTTCTTTATCGCTTCAGCGGCGGCCACATTCAGACCGGCAGGGACCATGTACGGCGGGAGAATATAGTGATAGCTCTCAAGAGATCCGCACGACACGTCAAGGGCGTCGGCGCCGGCTTCAACAAACAGCGGGGCGTGTATCACCGAGTCCTCTATGGTGATCCCTCCTTCGGAGAAAGTGGTTCCGCTCATTCTCAGAAGAACCGGATAGTCGGGACCGACCTTCTTCCTCACAGCGGCCAGTACCTCACAGCAGAATCCGGCCCGGTTCTCCGGGCTGCCCCCGTATTTGTCCGTCCGTTTGTTTGTCAGCGGCGAACGGAATTGGCCAATCAGATAGCCGTGGGCGCCGTGAATCTCCACCGCGTCGAAGCCGGCTTCCTTAACCCTCCGCGCGGCTTCGGCAAAACCTGCGACTACGCGGTCAATGTCCTCCTGATTCATTTCTATGGGCATGACATTGTTTTCCGGAAACGGTATGGCCGACGGGGCCAGGGCCTTAACCGCCTCCTTGTCAGGCAGATACATACTGCGAAGGCTCAGTATGGTTCCGTGATGGTTAATCTGCACGACCGCTTTGGCGCCGTGGGCTTGTACCGCTTCCGCCAACTGTCTGAATCTGGGGATGACCTTGTCATCATGAATCTGGAGGTTGCCTATGCCCCGGCATTCATACATAATAGTGCATGCCTGCGTGATCACGAGCCCCGCGCCGCCCTTGGCTCTCTCCGCATAGTAGTCTATGGTACGGTCACTTAGTTCACTCATAAGACCTTCAGGGCCGTCATCATTGGAACCTGTACCCATTCCGGGAAGCACAATCCGGTTGCGAAGGCTCATGCTGCCTATCTTTCCTGGTTTGAAGAGATTTGTAAACTGTGTGTTTACCTTCGTGTTTTCAATAGCCATAATAGTTCTCCTCTCTGGTTTATTATCAGCGGCGTACACCGCCAACTTCTGACTCCATTAAAGTAGCACTGATTTATTAGGCTTGTTCGGGAACCCGTTCCACGTTCCGGGGTTTTAAGAACAGCCCGCATATAAGCGCGGCCAGTGCGGTAACGGCAGCGATGATAAGCGCCGTCCCCATGCCGCTCTCGACGCCCTGTGTCCCGATGACCGATGTATACACAGCCATACCGACAGCCCCACCGACTATCTGCGTGAGTTGTACGACGGAATTGCCCATAACGCGAATTTCCGGGGCAATTTGAATCTGCGGGCCCGCGGAAATTGTTACGCTGTGCTGACTGTTGTAAAGACCAGCGGCAAGAATCAAGGCATATACGACCAAAATTGATGTTGTCGGCTTTAACACAAACAACAACGCAATCGTTAGGCCGATACGTACAATCGTTCCAAGGGCCACAACGCCGCGTGCGCTCTTTGCTTTCGCGATTCTGCTGCCAAAAATGGGACTAAGAAAAATACCCAGGACGGCAATCATCGTTGTAGTGAGGGCGGCCTGAGTTGCGGAAGTCTGCATCACATAACGCGCGTAGGCGGGCATGAAAAACATAACCGCCATTGTTGAGCAGGTGGCAAAAAGGTTGTACAGTGCGAGGCATACCGTATTTCTGTCTTTTAACACCCCTGAGGGTAGTATGGCGCCATCGCCTTTTTTACGTACGATAAAGAACAGCGCAGCCAAGCTGACTGCCGAAAGCACCAGCAGCGCGGTATTGCCTATGGAACCAAAAATCAGCGCCGAAATGCCGGACGAGCTGGGGCCAAACGAAAGCGCGAGTACGACTCCGCCCATGAAGAGCATAAGTATAATGCAGCCCGCCACATCAAACTTTCTGCCGCCCCGGCCCACTGCGGCGCCTTCTTCTTTGGTAATTTTAACGCCAAAGAAAATAAGTACCGCAGCGACAAACATCAACACCCAATTCATATGGCACACGATTCTCCAGCCCGCAAGGTCAATAAGAAGCCCCGTAATGGCCGGACCGGCGAGCATACCAATGCTCATCACCGTACCGGTGGCGCCAAGAAACAAGCCCGCTTTCCTTTCATCGTACATATCACGAATCATTGAAAAACCAAGCACGTAAATTCCCGCGCTCACCAGGCCCCAAAGTACACTGACTGCCACGACGGTCATCATATCAGGCGCAATCGCCCGCACAAAGCTGACGAGCGTACCGATGAGCAGTGAAAACGACACAAGCGTCCTTTTTGCCGCCGGATTCTTTGACGCCAGATATCCGTAGAGCGGCATCGCAATAATGCTGACGAGCCCGCCTATGTTCGATGCCAGTGGATAGAGCGTCCTGCCGCCGATTTCCTCCGCCGCGATGGGCAGTAAGGTTGAAACGCCGGTAGACACAAAAAGCTGGCTAATCAAACCAAGATAAATACCTGCAAGCGTGATTGTTTTTTTATTATTAGGCGCGTCAAGAAATGGATTTGCACTCATCTCATTACCTCCCTCATAAAAAAAGAAAACCTTGGGACATATTTTTGGCCGGGGCTCCGGGAGGCAGATATAAAAAAGGCGCAGTCATTGTCAAATTTGTGCCTTTTTGTTTGAAAATCCGGGTTAGTAGAGTTTTACGGAGTTTTTGGTTATAGATCCGGTCTTTCTCTGCGTAAACGCACATGGCGGCCGGCGCCCTTCTGCGTTACCAATTATCAGATTTATACTTTTTTTAATGCCCGGTATTGAGACGGGGTCATGCCTTTTTCTTTGCGGAACACCTGGCTAAAATGACTTTGCGAAGAAAAACCAAGGTCCATCGCAATGTTTACCACCGGGGACTGCGAATGCACGAGCAACATTTCTGCGGCGGCGATTTTTTCTTTATGGATTCGCTCAATGATTGTTTCGCCGCAGGCCTCTTTGTACGTGCGCGAAAGATAGCTGCGGCTCACACGGAGTTTTTTTGCGATCCTGTTCACGTTGACAGGCTCGTAAATATGCGCGGCAATATACTCCCGGCACCGTTGGGCAAGGGGCGGCAGTTTTTCTTTTTTCAGTGCGTCAACCATATCTGCGTAGTCTATCTGGCTTGCCTGAAGCAAATTTTGCACTTCTTCTACCGACCCGGCTTCCGCCGCCTTTTTTCTGTAGTCAAGATATACTGTTATAGCGGCCAATTCGTTTATGCCGCTTTCGACAGCCGTCCAGGCAGTTCGCTGCAGTGTAAGTTGAAACGCCAAGTGCGCGAAGTCTATATCGTTTGCCACGGCAAGGTGCGAACGATCACGAAACTCCGGCCTGGAAAAAAATTTTTTAAGGTCCCTGCTTTTCCCGCTGCGGACGCAATTCAACACCTGCATATTAAGACTGCTGGCGTTTGGTTCTTTCTGCAATATGTCCGTGTAGCGTTGCAGTATATCCACAGGAGAAGCATCGGGGGAAGCGGGGGGATCTAAATTATTATATAAGGAATTAGCTGACATAATCGCGCCATCCTTAAATCCCGCCGGAACATTGGAACGCCTTTCAATAAAACATATTTTTCCGTGGCCGTCAAGTCCTCGCAAAGGGCCGTCTCGCAAAGGTAATTGACAGATTTTTCCGTCCAATTTACTATTAAAAAGTAA
>JAITLF010000103.1 GCA_031278025.1 Treponema sp. | reverse complement strand
TGGAGCGTTCCTGATCAGGAATGGAGCGTTCCTGATCAAGAATGGAGCGTTCCTGATCAAGAATGGAGCATTCTTGATCAGCAATGGAGCATTCTTGATCAGCAATGGAGCATTCGGGGGAAAAAATGAGTTATTCGGGGGAAAAACTGGAGTATTCCTGATCAGGAATGGAGCATTCCTGATCAAGAATGGAGTGTTCCTGATCAAGAATGGAGCGTTCCTGATCAAGAATGGAGCGTTCCTGATCAGAAATGGGGCATTCTTGATCAGCAATGGAGCATTCTTGATCAGCAATGGGGCATTCTTGATCAGCAATGGAGCGTTCGGGGACAAAAACAACGCGGTTTGGCCCCCGAAGGACGTCTATCCCTTCCTGCCGGTTTCCGCGGGGGGCAGGGTAATGCCCGCCGGATGGTAAACCGGTGTACTCCGGAGCCTGTTCCAGCCTTACTTGACGGCGCGCAAAACGCCCGCGGCGCCGAACCCCCAATCGCTCCCCGCGCCGCAGGCGCGGCGGCCAACGGAATTCATGTCCGGGCGCCGCAGGGTTCCGCCGGGCTTTACGCCGTCCCAATGCTCCCAAATCCTGGCGGACCCCCTGGCAGCCTGATAAAGTGGACTTCTTTTCCAGCCCCCGGCTGAGATGGCAGTGCGAGAATCTATGCCGGGAGGGCTGGATGCTGGTAGAAAGGCCGGGATGGCTAGAGGGGAAGGCGGTATATCGGGTAGATGCCAGCGGTGAATCGGTGTACGGCAGTTCAAAAACCGATTTTCGCCTGCATTATTTTCCTAGAAGAAAAATTGCTGATGAGGCAATGCGCCTGCTTTACAGACGGCGCGTAAGTATACTATATTCAGACGCTATGATATTCCCTTTAAAAGAATTAATCGAATACAACGGTAATATGTACGAAATTACCTGCGCCGCTTCCCGTAGGTCTTTTCAGCTTTCCATGATTCGGGATGAGGAAATTGAACTGAACGCCGGCAAGGTGGTCTCCCTGGCGGCCCGCCAGGTTTTTACCGGCGAGATTGAATTTCGTCTTGAGGAATGAACCATCCCAGCGCGGTGGAAGTGGAACAGACCAAGCCGGTCGTGCTTCTTTTTGGTCCTACCGCATCGGGAAAAACCGAAATCTTGGAACAGCTTTTTACCGGTCCTCATCCCCTGTGCGCTGCCGAGGTTGTGTCCGCCGATTCCATGCAGGTGTACCGGGGTATGGATCTGGGGACCGCCAAGTCTTCAAAAGAGTTTTTTGCCCGGCTTCCTCACCACCTCATTGATATCCGGGATATAAAAGAGCAGTTCAATGCCGGCGAATTCGTCCGCCTGGCGGATATGGCAGTTCTGGACATACACCGGCGAGGGGCCCTGCCCGTGGTTTCCGGGGGTACGGGCTTCTATCTGGCCAATTTCGTGATGGGCCTTCCGGAAGCGCCCCCTTCGGACGAGCGCATACGGGCGGTTTTGCGGGAGGAACTTAGGGAGAAGGGTGCCGTTGTACTCATGGAGGAACTGGCTGCCGGGGACCCGGTCAGCGCCAGGCGTATACACCTTCATGACGAGTACCGCCTGCTACGGGCGTTGGAGGTGTTCAGGCTTACGGGCTGTCCCCTGAGCGGTTATGCTCGGCCGGGTTTCCCCGAAAATGGCTTTAGGCCGGATTACCGGTTCCTCCTGGTCGCCCTTGACCGCCCTCGGTCCGAGGTGTACCGCCGTATTGATGAACGTTGCGAAGGCATGTTCCGCATGGGTCTTCCTGATGAGGTACGGCGGCTGTGGGAAACAGGGTACGGCCCCGGCGATCCGGGGATGAAGGCCATCGGCTACCGGGAATTTTTTATCGAAGACGGAGAGGGCGGTTTTCGGTTTGCGGAGGATAGGGAGGCTGTCAAGACCCTGGTAGCCCGGAACAGCCGTCGCTATGCCAAGAGGCAATTCACCTTTTTCGCGTCTTTGCCTCGGGTGCATTGGGTTTCCGCTGGGCAGGATGCGGCGGCGCGGATAGCAGGGCTGGTACGGCAATTCCTCTCTACGGGGGCGCCGCCCCCGTAGGCCCAAATCCCCCCGGATCTCCCAATGTAAGGGTTTCTCGTACAGCGTCATACTCATCGGGAGATGCGACAACTACGGTACCCAACCGTCCGTGTAACCCACTATGTGAAGCGCACCTTGCCGGGCAACCGCAGACAACGAGTACAATATCCGCATCGGAAGCGCCTTTGCCTGGGTAAAACAAATTTACGGCAGGGAATTCCCGCTTTAATTGTTCAACAAAGGCACGGCGGTCATACCAGGGGTTACAACCGCCGCAGTATTTTATCAGAACCGTCATTAAACGCTTTTAGAACGGGCGTTTAAATCGTTTTTCAAATTCCGCTTTAAGAGAATCGCGGAAATTCGGATGGGCAATCTCGATCAGCCGCCACGCCCTTTCTCTCAGGGTCTGCCCCTTGAGTTGGGCAATGCCGTACTCGGTTACTACATAGTTGATGTCGCACCTGGACGTAGTAACCGTGGCACCCGCGTCAAGGAAAGAAACAATTTTTGAAACCTTGCCGCCAGCTGCGGTTGAGGGCATCGCGATAATAGTGCGGCCGTTTTTGGCCATGTTGGCGCCTCTGACAAAATCAACTTGCCCGCCTACCGCGCTTATCTGACGAAGGCCGATGGATTCGGAGCATACCTGCCCCATCAAATCCACCTGAACGCAGGAGTTAATCGACACAATATTCACGTTTTGCGCAATCACCACCGGATCATTTACATAATCTATAGGCATCATGCATATTGCGGGGTTGTTGTCCACAAAATCGTAGAGCTTGCGGGTACCCATCATGAAACTTATGACGAATTTGCCGTTATTGAGAACTTTCTTTTTGTTGTTAATAACGCCAGCTTCGGCAAGGGTAACAACGCCATCAGAAATCATTTCTGAATGAATGCCCAGGTCGTGTTTATCGTTCAGGAAGAGGAGCACCGCGTCGGGAATGGCGCCAATGCCAAGCTGAAGGGTGTCGCCGTCATGTATGAGGGACGCGCAATTTTCGCCAATCGCTTTTTCCACGCTGGTAATCTCTGGCGGTGCGAGTTCTATGACCGGCATATCCGCTTCAACAATGTAGTCCAAGTCACTCACATGAATAAAACAGTCGCCAAAGGTACGAGGCATGTTCCGGTTGATCTGCGCGATAACGATATCCGCGCATTCCGCCGCAGGCTTTGTGTAGTCGTTGCTGATGCCGAAGCTACAATACCCGTGTTCGTCAGGAGGCGAAAGCTGAGCCAATAAAACATTCGGATGCAGGGTTGTTCTGAACAGATTCGGTACTTCCGAAAAATATATGGGCGTAAAATCCCCCCGCCCTTCTTCTATTGCCTTTCGCGTACAGGCCCCGACAAATATAGAGTTATGCCGGAAATTTTTTTCGTACTCCGGCAGGCAATACCGCCCTTTGCCCATGGCAACCATGTGGACAATCTCTATGTCCTGATAGTGGGTGGCGTTTTCCACCATCGCCTCGACCAATAACGAGGGCTCTCCCGCCGCATGTCCAAGCACTACTCGATCGCCGCTTTTTATACGCGAAACCGCGTCTCTCGCGCTACACAGCTTTTTTTTATATTCATCATTCCATCCCATAGTTTCTCCCTCTCATTGTTCGCCCGTATTCTGACTTGCCGCACACTGTAAAGAGCGCGTGAGTTTTCTTTGTTTTGATCTCATAAGGGAACGGGCGGCATCCAGCAATTCGCCGCTGACTCCGGTTACCACTATGACGGAACTCACTTCCGGAACATCTGTCCGCATAGCCGCCATAACCATTTCTTCAATCTCAAAAACCGCCGCAGGACAACCGCCGCATCTGCCCAGGGATCGCACTTTTAATACGCCGCCGGCGAAGGATAGCGCCTCAACATTGCCACCATCGGCGAACAATACCGGGCGTACCTTTTCATCCAGAACTCTTTCAATTTTTTCCATAAGCGTATACGGCGTCATCCGTCCTCCGAAAATTTGTTCGTTATTCTTTGATGCCCGCCAGAGCTTTGGCAAGCCTCTTCTTAGCCACGATGTTGCCTTGCCGGGCGATCATGATACGTTGCGCCTGGGGCGAACCCGCGCCGTGCATTGATTCGGTACGGTATCCGACAGCCGCAGTCCCCAGGGCAAGATTTTCGATGAGGCGGAGGATCCGCAGGCGGTTTTCCGTGGACACTCCCTGGACGCCTTTCAGGTATTTCTCCACTATCGGGCCGAGTTTCGGATTCCGGAAATCTTTTTCCGATGGCGCGGTAACCACAACGCCTCCGGCAATATCTTCCGCGAGCCGGACAATCTCGTAGGGGAACCGAGTAACATTCTGCTTGCAGACGTTTGCCAGCAACAGGTTGATCAAATAATTGCCGGATTCAGTCTTGGCCCCTTCCGCGGAACAGGCGATTCCGCAACAGTAGAGGGTCTCGTTCAGGTGGGTCATTTCAATCAGCTTGTCTTTAATGTGGGACGCCTTAGCCGCGCCATTGTAATCCGCGATGGTAGCGGCGGCGCCGATGATCACATCTCCTACGCCTACCTTGCAACCGCCATAGCTTTGGCGGTGGTAGCCTGCGAAGCGCTCAACCATCATGCCGGCAAACTCCGTCTCGCCGTTAAGGAATATCCGGTCATTGGGAACAAACACGTCGTCAAAAACAGTAAGGGCCTCAACGCCGCCGTATTCGGCGTTGCCCACATCAATACTGCCGCCTTCCAGCTTACGGGTGTCGCATGACTGGCGTCCTATGATGAGCAGGAGGCCTTTCGCGTCCAGGGGAACCGCGAAGGACACCGCGTAGTCTTTATCTTCCGGGGACATTGCAACCGTGGGCATGACAATTACTTCATGTGAATTAAGAACCCCGGTCTGATGGGCTTTCGCGCCCCGTACCACAATGCCGTCGGGACGGCGTTCCACAACGCGCAGATACATGTCCGGGTCGGGCTGTTCGTGGGGGGCCAGAGAGCGGTCGCCTTTAGGATCGGTCATGGCGCCGTCAACGGTCAGGTCGTTTTCTTGAACATAATGTAAAAAATTTTTGAAGTTCTCGAAGTAGTTGGTTCCGCGTTTTTTATCAATTTCGTAGGTCGTACTGTAAATGGCATTGAAAGCGTCCATGCCGACACAGCGCTGAAAACAAGCCGCAGTTTGCTGTCCCAAAAGGCGCTGCATCTTAACTTTTTTAACGAGGTCTTCTGTGCCGCGATGAATATGCGCAAACCGGTTTACGGCTTTCCCCGTGTCCGGATCAACTGCGGTCATAAGATCCGCGTATTCCGGCTTTTGCGCCAAATCGTAGGTGGCCCGTACGGAATTTAGCGACGGCCTGAGGATAGGATCATCCACCGGGCTTTCGATCTTTTCCCCAAACATATACACCTGCATTTTAATTTTGCGAATACTTTCAATGTATTGCTCTCCGGTCATTAAACTCATCTTTCCCCTCTCTCGTTGTAGGATATGATTTAAGGAGCCACGAAGGTCCTTCGCCTCACGGCTTGCTGGTATATAGCAAGAATCATGCCAGCTTCAAAATCCGCGTCGGGTTTTTATAGGCGGATATAGCAGCCTGTTGCACGATATTATGAGCTGCTACGAACCTTTGGTTCGAGGGCAGTTTACACGGTAAGAAATCATCTAATCGACGATTTTTAGGATATTATGCGCGAAGCGCAACAAACTGATAGGTGAATTGATGAGCGAAAACGTAGTTTCTAGAGGAACTTGAAAGGGATAAAAAACTTCTTTTCCCAGAGTTCTGAGGCTGGTGTTTCAGTATCGAAATTTTATCGTTTCAAAAATAAAAAGTTTGTTTCATTATTGAACTGCCGATTCGCGTATTTTTTCAGTTTTCGCAAGTACGTTGCGGGATCCATTGACAAA
>JAITLF010000091.1 GCA_031278025.1 Treponema sp. | reverse complement strand
ACCGCCGCCCATTTTTGGCAGAGGTCTACTAAATCCTGTTCCCGTTTGGGAAGCCAATCAGCCATATTTCCCTCCTTACAATGGAAATAAAAAAAACTATCCAGGTCCGGCGCTGCCGGATCCCGGTTTTTTGATGCCAGACCCTGGTCTGTAACTTTAAGAAATGAGGTCTGGAAGTTCAAGACCCAGGTCTGGAAGTTCAAGACCCCGGTCTGGAAGTTCAAGACCCCGGTCTGGAAGTTCAAGACCCCGGTCTGGAAGTTCAAGACCTCGGTCTGGAAGTTCAAGACCCTGGTCTGGAAGTTCAAGACCCCGGTCCGGTAACGCCGGAAAGCGGGGCGCGCTCAGGAAAGAGCGGTTTGGAACCGGCAGACCCGCCGCTGAAGAAGAAACGGCGTTAACGGCGCGGGCTATGCCCCCATACGGCGCCTTCCGGGAATACTCTGATGCGCCCGCCCCGGCGTCATTGTCAGAATGCCTTCAGTCGGGGTACACTAGGGACATGAATGGATCGGTATCGGCTCCCGGTGAGGGGTTTCAGGGGGAATGGTTTGAGGCAGGCGACGGCGCCCGGCTTTTTTTACGACGCTGGCTTCCTTCGGGGAAGCCTCTGGGGGCCGTGCATATTGTACACGGCATGGCTGAACACGGCCTGCGATACGATCGGTTTGCCCGGCGTCTTACCGGGGAGGGTTTTGCGGTTTGGGCGGCGGATATGCGGGGCCATGGAAAGACCGCGGACCCGGCGGTAAACGATCCCGGCAAAGGCGGGCTCCTGGGGCATTGCGGCGACCGGGATGCCCATAAGCGGGTGGTGGATGATATAGAAGAAATCAACAGGAGGATCAGGGTTTCCCTTCCCGAACAGCCGCTTTTTCTTATGGGACATTCCTGGGGATCCTTTCTCGTTCAGGGGAACATTGAAGAATACGGCGCGCATATCGGCGGGTGCATACTATCGGGAACCCGCGGGCCGGGCGGGCCTAAAATCAGGACGGCCCCGGTGCTCCTAACGGCGATTGCGGCCCTCAAGGGCTGCCGGAAGAAGTCCGAGCTGGCCTTTATCCTGGGCGACAAGCCGTACAACCGGCCCTTCCGCCCGAACAGGACTCCCTTCGACTGGCTTTCCCGTGATGAAAGCGAGGTGGATGCCTACCTGCGCGATCCCCGGAGCGGGATGCGCTGTTCTTCCGGCTTTTACCGGGACCTGGTGATCCTCCTTAACCGTATCCATCAGAGTGAGCAGATGGAGCGCATACGCCGGGACCTGCCTGTCTATGTGTTTGCCGGCAGCGCCGATCCCGTGGGGGATATGGGGGCAAGCCCGACCGCCCTGGTGGAGGCGTATCGCTCCCTGAAAATTCAGGACCTTGAATTCGTGCTTTACCCCGATGCCCGGCACGAAACCTTGAACGAAACGAACCGGGATGAAGTTACCGGAGATCTTATTGCATGGTTAAAAAAGCATATACGGCAGCGGCAGGAATAGAACAAATATAAAGGCGGGCTTCGTGCGAATCAGGTACAGTGGAACTCAAGACGGGCGTCCGGTAAAAAAGGCGGTAGTCTATACCAGGGGCGAACATACCATCAGGCTTGACGCGGTGGATAAAGATGCCGTGTATATCGTGGAACGGCTTAGGGCGAATGGGTATGAAACCTATATCGTCGGCGGTGCGGTGCGGGACCTTATTCTGGGCGCCCAGCCTAAGGATTTTGACATTGTCAGCGCCGCCAGCCCCCCCCGGATAAAGAAGCTCTTCCGGAATTCCCGCATCATTGGCCGCCGCTTCAGGTTGGTCCATGTTTATTTCGGCCCCAAGCTCTTCGAAGTATCCACCTTCCGGTCCCTTAAAGACGGGCCTACCAGCAACACCTACGGTTCCATAGAGGAAGACGTGCTCCGCAGGGATTTTTCCCTGAACGCCCTCTTCTACGATCCCCTTAAAGAGACGGTGGTGGATTACGTAGCAGGCATGAAGGACATACGGGAAAAACGTATCAGGCCCATCATCCCCCTCTCGATGATCTTTCAGGACGATCCGGTGCGGATGATACGGGCGGTCAAGTACGCCGCCGCGACTTCTTTCAAGCTGCCCTGGCGCCTTGCCTGGAAGATACGCCGCCAGGCCCCGCTCCTGTCCGGGGTTTCCCCTTCCCGGCTCACCGAGGAGATATTGAAGATCATCCATTCCCCGTGTGCGGTGCGGATCATCGAAAGCCTGGACTCCTTCGGCTTATATCACTATCTTCAGCCGGAAGCCGCGGCCCTGCTGCGGCGGGACGCTTCCTTCCGGTCCCGGTATATAAAGGGATTTGCCGGCCTTGCCCTTAAACCCGAAGCTGACCGGGCGCCGGGAGAAACGATGGCGGCCCTTTTCCGGGACTTCCTGGAAGAAACCGTTGACTGGGAAGGGGAGATCCTCGAAAACTACAAGACCGCCTTTCTTGAAGCCCGCCGTTTCGTCCTGCCCATGAACCCGCCCCGTGCCGAGGTGGATCATGCGATCCGGCTTATCTTTGGCGAACACGGCCTTGCGGTGAAAAAGCTCCGGTTCCTCCCTTCCCACCCGCGGCAGGCGAATTCCCTGCTTATTGAGGAGGAAGACCCGGAAGCCCCCGGCCCGCTTCCTGAAGGGGAACCCAAGAAGCGCCGCCGCCGGGGAAGGCGGCATGGCAACGCATCCGGCGCGTCCGCCGGTACAGCGGGAAGTTCCGGGGCGGGAAGTTCTGTAGAATGAAGATTATTTGCCCGTGAGGTTTCGGAGTATGTCGTCGCTCTTCTGCCGGTAACGGGTTGGGGAGGCTTCGGCGGCGTCTTCCAGGAAGCGTACGGCTTCGTCCGTGCGGTCCGCCCTGGCGGCGTTTAAGCCCCGCGCAAAACTTATCAGGGCGGAATTGGCGCCGTATTGCAGGGCCGAGCGGAAATACGCTTCGGCATCGTCGTATTTTTGTCCTTCGTAGGCTAAAAGTCCCAGGTAGTAGTACGGCGCGTAATGCCGCGGGTTCAGCTTGCCGGCTTCCCGGAAGCTGAGTTCCGCAGCGGTTGCGTCTTTACGGGTATAGGCGGCCTGCCCGTCCCGCAGCAGTTCCGCAAACGTCTTCCGGGCCGCAAGGTAAGATTGGTAATCCCGGCGTAATGTTTCCTCATCCGTTCTCAGGGTAATACGCCGCATCACCGCCCCGGTGTTGGCCTGGGCTGTGGCCGCCGGATTAAGGGTCATGAAGATTTCCGTCAGGATACGGGAATAGACCTCCTTGTCGCTATTCAAGAAGAAGGAAACCACCGACCAGGCCAGGGGCTGAAAGAAGTCCGGCAGGTCCTGGCTGTCGGCAAGCAGCACCGATTCCAGGGAAGGGGCCGTATCTCCACGGCTCTTTACCGCCTCAAGCCATGCGAGATTTTCGACATAATCAAGCCTGTCCGCTTCGGGATCAACGCGCAGGGAACTGAAAAAAATGGCAAAGCCGTCCCGTATCCAGGCCGGGGGATGTGGCACAAACGCCCGCAGATACTGGATAAAAGCCTGATGGGGCAGGGCATCCGCTTCCTCCGGGCTTCCCCGGTGTATGACCAGTTCCCGCAGGTCTTGGCGGGTGTAGTGCAGGTATACCGCCCCGTTCCGGACGCTTCCCAGCCGGTCAAGGACATAGGCGTCGTAGTCCGCCTTGTCCCTGAAGGCCCGTACCTTGAGGGGGGAGGTGAGGGCGGTACTATCGAACCCGAAGATTTGGTTATAGACGTCGAACCGGAGTTCCAGTTCCCGCAGGACGGCGGAAGCGTCGGCATCGTTTGAAACGACATGGTAGAAAGCGTCCTTGATTTCGGTGATCTGGGCGGAGAGGGACAGGGCCATGAAAAAAAACAAACCCAGGAAGAGCCTCTTCACGCTTCTTCCTTTCATCATGCTTCCGTTCATCATGCTTCCTTTCATCATGCTTCCGTTCATTAAGCTTCCTCCCTTCACGTTCCCGCCCTTCATTTTTCTATTCAATCTGAAACCTCTCAGGTGACGGCTGCTGCCGGATTTTATCGATGATGATATTTACTTCCTCAATGAGGATACCCGTGTAGCGTTCAATGTTTTCGATGACGTACTGCTGCAAGGCGTGGATGTTCCCCCCCAGCTGCAGGCCGAAGGGTACGTCGATGGTGATAACCAGCCGGTATCCCGCTTCATCGTCTTTTACCAGGATTTTTTTGATTCTGATGCTGGAATTATACTCGTCCACACAGTGAATGACCATTTGGCTGAGGGCCGCTTCGGAGATGATCACCTTGCCGCGCTTTGAGTATTCAGGACGGACCACGGATTTTTCATGGACTTTGGGAGTCGAACCGATGGCGACCGGGCCCATGCGCCGCTTGAATATCCTGATGGCGTCATAAAAGATGCTGGGGTAATTCCGCTTTACCTCTATCGAAGGCACGGGGATGACATGCTTCCCCTCTATACGCCTGGTTCGTATGGCCCGCTCGATTTCTTCCTGAGAAGCGATGTCTTCGATTCTGATGATCTTTGCCGGCGGCGGCAACTGGAGCCGGGCGGCGATTTTATTTACCATTTTTTCGGAGGTCCCCAAAACGAGGATTTTGTTGATTTTTTCGCTCTGGAGTTTTCGGGCTACCTCGTCCCGGTGGGCCTTTTCGTCGAAAAGGGCGACTTTTACCGCCGCCATAAAGGTTTTTTCCTTTTTGGCCGAATGGCCGGCCAGGATCCGGTTGTCCCGGATGAGGAGGCCGTCGTCGATGATAAAGTCTATCCCGTATTTTTGAGCCACCAGCTTGGCCCGGAAACTTTTACCGGTGCCGCTTTCCCCGATGAGGGCGTAGACTTTTATCCGCCGCAAGGCCCAAAAGAAATTCCGGAACATGCAAAAAACTATACCACAGGGTACCGAAAAGAAAAATAACCTTCGGCAGGGCGTAAAACTTTTCCTTCCAGCCGGCTGTAGCGTTTCCCTAGGCTCCCGTATTGACCGGAGAGGTTCCCGTATTGATCAGAAACGCTCCGGAATGCTCCATTCCTGATCAGAAATGATCCATTCCTGATCAGAAATGATCCGTTCCTGATCAGGAATGATCCGTTCCTGATCAGAAATGATCCGTTCCTGATCAGGAATGCTCCATTTCTGATCAGGAATGCTCCATTTCTGATCAGGAATGCTCCATTTCTGATCAGGAATGCTCCGGAATTGATCAGGAATGCTCATTGTTCGATCGGAAAGGCTCCCGCATTGCCCGGAAAGGCTCCCGTATTGATCAGAAAGGCTCCCGTTTTGAATTGAAAGGAAAGGCGCCGGTAAAACGCTTACCGCTGCCGCCGTAACCACATGCCGCAGGCGGGCGCCCCGGCGGAGGCTGCGGCGGGCGGGCGCGGCGCGTGTTCGTTCACTGTTCATTTTTTTCATTTTTACGTATTCTGCGGGTATCATTACGTTTCTGAAGGAGGCTCGGGATGGGAATAACCCTCATTGAACAGATAGGCATTGTAGCCGGCATTGTTATCGGGGTTTCCGGTTTCATCTACTCAATATTACAGGCCCGCCATCAACGGAAGTATGAACGGGAACAGGCTGAGGAACAGCGGGAACAGGCGGCAAGACAGCGGGAATGGGCGGAAAAACAGGCTGAGGAACGGCGGGAACAGGCGGCAAAACTGGCTGAGGAACAGCGGGAGTGGGCGGAAAAACAGGCGGAAAAACAAGCGCTGAAAGACCGGCTGTATTTCCTGGCTAATCTTATTGTGGATACGGATATACCGCGAAGTTCCCGGCAGATTTTCTTTGATGAGTATATTGCCAAGGGCGGGAACGGTTCTTTTGTTAAACACTGGTATAACGAGGAAAAGGAACGCGAGGCCAAAAAAGGCGAATGAACGGCGCGGTAACCCTGCGGGTTGAGAATTTAGCCGTAAACGCCGTAACCTCAGCCGCATCACAAAATAGATCCCGCTGCTATCAAACAAACTCCTACAAACGCTTCACCGCGTTTGGCTCCACGGCGTTTGATGGAGGATCGGCGTTGAGAAATGGCAGGCCGCCGAAGTCTATATTGAAGAAATTCTGTTCCGTCGGGGTGTTGAAATATTGGGGGAACTTTTCTTTAAGCATCGGTTCTTCAACGCGCCGTTGATTCAGGTGGCTTTTTAGCAGTTCCCGCGCCCGGTCCGGCGTTTTTTCCCGCAAGGCATCAACGAGATTCGTATGCTGCCGGATTATATCCTGGGCTATGTCCTGAAACCAGACGCTGAGAAGCCGTACCCGGTAATAATGGCCGCAGAAGGTTTCCAGAACTTTCCAGCTTAATTCCTGCCCTGCGGCCTCGAAAAAGATTCGGTGAAACGCATCATCATGGTTTAGGAATTCGTTGTAGTGCTTCTGAGCCAGGGCTTCGGCTTGAGTCTCTACCAAATCTTTCAGGCGGGCAAAGTGTTCCGGCAGGCTTTTTTTCAGAAACGGTTTCTGAACCGCCAATTCCAGATTTTCCCGCAGAAAAAATTCCTGATCAACCCGGTTGAGATCTATCAGGGAAACCAGCGTACCTTTTTGAGGTATAACCTGCACCAGTCCTTCCTTGGACAAGTGAATAAACGCTTCCCGTACCGGGGTCCGGCTGACCCGATACCGATCAGCTATTTCCTTTTCACTGATAGCCGTTCCCGGCGCCAGGTTCAAGGTGATAATACTCTTCCGCAGCGCGGTATATACCAAATCCTGTACATTACCCGACTGTTGTTTTGCGGTTTTTCCCTTTAAATCCGTCCTCTTGGCTGGCATGGTAGCATGTTATACCGCATTTTCACGGAAGGCAAGCGGCGTATCCAGGGCAAGCGCATCGGTTCCCGAAAAGCGGCAGCGGGCGCGAGCGGCTAATTGGGGCGCTCTATGATCCGTACGCCGCCCGCGGCAACGGTTTGGGGAAAAGGCGAATCCGTCCTGTTCAGACCGGAACGGCTTCGTTCCTGGCCGGGAAAGCCGGGATGGTTTAGCTGCGCATGTGGAACTTCATCACCAGCCCCGCGAATACGATGGAAACCATGGAGAGGAGCTTTATGAGGATGTTGATAGAAGGTCCTGAAGTATCCTTGAAGGGATCCCCCACCGTGTCGCCCACCACCGCCGCCTTGTGGGGATCCGAGCCTTTGCCGCCGAGGTTACCCCCAGAATCAAGCCCGCCGCAAGGGGACTGACGATCCCGGTCAGGGCCGGGGCTATCATCTCTTTTTGAGCGCCCCGGGTACAGATGTCTACGCAGCGGGCATAATCCGCCTCGGCGGTACCATCCATAAGACCGGCGATCTCTTTGAACTGCCGGCGCACCTCGATAACGATGCTCTGGGCCGCCCGGCCAACGGCGTTCATGGTGAGTGAGGAAAACAGGAACGGAAGCATGGCCCCCGCAAACAGACCGATCAGGGTGGTGGGGTTGGTTATATTGAGGTTGATGATAAAGGCCGGGTCTTTAAGGTGAATCTCGTCGATGTAGGCCACAATCAGCGCCAGCGCGGTTAAGGCGGCGGAACCTATGGCAAAACCCTTGCCCGTGGCGGCGGTGGTGTTACCCAGGGAATCCAGGGCATCCGTTCTTTCCCGCACTTTTTTGGGCAGGCGGGCCATCTCGGCAATGCCCCCCGCGTTGTCCGCCACCGGCCCGTAGGCGTCGGTAGCCAGGGTGATCCCCAGGGTGGAAAGCATACCCACCGCGGATATGCCCACCCCGTAAAGTCCTTCGGAAAAATTGACCGCGCCGCCGGATGCGAAAAAACTTATCAGCACCGAAATCCCCACGATGACAACCGGGATGAAGGTTGGGTTCATCCCCAGGGATATACCGCTGATGATAATCGCCGCAGGACCGGTCAGGCTGGCATTGGCCAGGTTCCGGGTGGGCTTGCAGGTATCGGAGGTAAAGTACTCGGTAAAGAACCCGATCAGCACCCCCGCAGCTAGCCCGGAGATGACCGCGCCGTACACCCCCTGGCGCCCGGGATTACCGGCGCAGTCCAGGCCGAAGTAGATTACCGGAAACGCCCCGATGATTACCAGGGCGGAAGAAATATACGTCCCCTTCCGCAGGGCGGCAAGCAGGGCCTTTTGGTTGATGTTCTCGTTACACCGGACGAAAAAGGTCCCGATGATGGAGGCGGCAGTCCCCAGGGTTGCCATCAGCATAGGCACCGCCGCCCCGCCGAAATTGTACCCCGCCGATACCGCCAGGGCGATGGCCGCGATGATGGAACCCGCGTAGGATTCGTAGATATCCGCGCCCATGCCGGCTGCGTCCCCCACATTATCCCCCACGTTGTCGGCAATAACCGTCGGATTCCGGGGATCGTCTTCGGGGATCCCCGCCTCGATTTTGCCGACAAGGTCCGCCCCCGCATCCGCCGCCTTGGTAAAAATACCGCCGCCCACACGGGCAAACAGGGCCATGCTGGAAGCCCCCATGCCAAAGGTCAGCATTGCCGCGGAAATAGCACGTATCTGAGCCGCCGGATCCCCCGCAAGATTGGCGTAGAACACATATTTCAACAGGAAGAATCAAATCGAAAGGTCCAGCAGCCCCAGGCCGGTGACGGTAAACCCCATCACCGTGCCGGAAGAAAAGGCCGCCAGCAGCCCCCGGTTAAGGCTCTCCGACGAAGCCAGGGCCGTCCGGACGTTGGCGGCGGTGGCAATCTTCATTCCGATAAAGCCTGAAAGCCCGGAGAAAAACCGCCGGTAATAAAGGCAAAGGGAACAAAGGGCGTCAAAAAACCCGCAAAGGCCAGGGCGCTCAACACCACGAACATCACGGCAAAAAACAGCGCCGCGCCGGTATATTGGCGCTTCAAATAGGCGTTGGCCCCCTGGCGCACGGCCAGGGAAATCTTCTTCATCACCGCTCCCCCCTCAGGGAAAGCCAACGCCCTCCGGGCCTGAACGAACGCGAAAACCAGCGCCAAAACCGAACCCGCAGGCACAAGTAAAAACAGCGGCTCTGCCATACATAAACCTCCCGGTAAATCTCTCATCACAAAAAATGCGGCGGGGTCCGGGCATAGCTCCTGTCCCCGCCGCCATAGCCGATAAACCCGCCCCTACGGGATAACCGCCTGAACCACCGCTCCCCATGCGCCATGCTGCCCCTTCTGGTTTTCGTAACGGGCGCAGAAGTAAGCCGTCATGCCGGACTCGGAAGCGTCAAAGTCCACCAGTTCTTTTTTCCGGCGGGTAAAACGGTAATGCAACAGTTCATCGCCGGAAAGCGGCTCCTTCATCAAATAATGTTTGATACTTGCCGCCTGTTCCAGTGTCGCCCCTCCCTGCGGCATAACGCCCCGATACAGGGCGTAACCGTAATCGCCTCTGCTGTCCGGCGGCTCGGTGCCGGGAAGGGGCGCAAGATGAACCATCAACAGATGGGGGCCGCCGGGGTAAGTAATAGTCAGGGCCGGCTGTCCGGTGGGAGGGGGAACCGGGGTATGGGTGTCATCGGGCAAGGGCAGCAGCAGGGTCGGAAGGTCTGCCAGCGTCAATGGCGGCAACAACAGGAAATGTTTCTTGATAAAGCGGGCCTCGGTCTCCATTTCCTTAAAAGCCTCATTGCACTCAACCACGCTCGCCGCCTTTCTTATTGGAACACCTGAAGCCAAGTGTCCACTAGGTGAAGTTGTTCATCCCGTGAACGGGAATACCAATCTGTACTCATTCGATTACCTCCATAAATTCATAAAATATATCAAAAACCGCTAAAAAACGGCGTTTTGAACGTTTTTAAGCCCTACGGCTATAGCCGAGAACTTGCGGACTATAGCCCTGGACTTACGGGTTTTAGCCGTGAACTTGCGGGCTGTAGCCCTGGACTTGCGGGCTGTAACCGTAGGCTTGCGGGCTGTAGCCGTGAAGTCGCGGGCTGTAGCCGTAGGCTTGCGGGTTTTAGCCGTGAAGTCGCGGGCTGTAGCCGTGAACTTGCGGGCTGTTAG
>JAITLF010000047.1 GCA_031278025.1 Treponema sp. | reverse complement strand
AGCGAAAAGATTGCCCGGCTGGAAAAGAATTCAACAAACTCCTCCAAGCCCCCATCGTCGGATATAACCAAACCGCCGAAAAAAGAAGCGGAGAAGGGTCAAAAACGCACAGCGGGGGCTCAAAAGGGCCATAAAAAACACGAAAGGCCCCCGTTTCCCCCGGAACAAATAGACCACATCATCGTTCATGAATTATCTCACTGTCCGTGTTGCGGCGGCCGGCTGAAACTGGTAAAGGAAAACTCGGAAACACGGCAGCAGATAGAGCTGGTGAGTAAACCATACCAGATAACGGAAAACCGATATAACCTGTATTGGTGTGAAGAGTGTCAGGCGTATCATACCGCGGAGATAGCCCAGGCGGAAAGGAATCTGTTCGGGCCGGAACTCATGGCCGTGACCGCGTACCTGAAAGGGCGGGGACACCTGTCATATACCACGATACAGGCGGTCATGAAAGATATAGTGGGGATACAAGTATCACGGGGATTTTTGGCGAACCAGATAGCCCGGGTAAGCGAATCACTAAAGAAGCCCTATGAAGAACTGGCGGAACAGTTGCCTGATGCCGGACATCTGCATGTGGATGAGACGGGCTGGAAAGAGAGCGGGAAGCAGGAATGGGTATGGGCGTTCAGGGGTGCGCTGGTAACGGTATTCACGATAGCGGGGACACGGGGAAGCGAAGTATTGGAGGCGGCGCTGGGGAACGGATATGAGGGGATAGTATCCTGCGATTTCTGGGGCGCATACAAGAAATATGCGAGGAAGCTAGCGCCGTTAGCCATGATACAATTCTGTTGGGCGCATTTGATACGGGAGATAGTATTTTTAGCGGAGAACGGGGATCGCACGATATCCGGGTACGGGAAAAGGCTGCTTAGGGAGGTAAAAAAGATGTATGAAACGATACATCGAAGGGAAGGATTAACGAAGATGAGTTGGAAACGGCGGATGAACAAACACCGGAGGTCGATAGAGAAGGCGGCGGCATACCGTGTGCCGGGACAGAAAGACGCGCAAAACCTGTCGAAGAGGATGAAGGAATGGGGTGGTTCATATTTTACGTTTATAGATAAGGACATACCCTCGACAAACAACGCTGCGGAGCAGGTGATACGGGCGATAGTAATAGACCGGAAGGTAACCCAGGGGTCACGCAGTGAATGGGGCAACCGGTGGATGGAGAGGTTCTGGAGTATATTGACAACCTGCGGCCAACAGGGGAAACCGGTCATTGATTTTCTGTATAAGTGCGTGTATTCCGGCTTGAATAATCTTCCTTCACCTTCCCTGTTGCAAGGCTGAATTATACTCCTTCTTCTCATGATTATACCGGTGAACGGTTACGCTTTTTTGATGGTCATCACATTCCTCCTATGGGGGAATTATAATAACCCGAATCAAAAAAGGCAATAAATAAAAGACAAATTTCAGAATAAACGCATAGAAATGAAAGATTAACCACCGGCAAGGCTGCTGTTCCAAAATCCGAGATTTTGGAACAGCCTCCCTTTACGGAATGATAGTCAGGGTGTTGGTGCAACTGATGATAACCACCATGACCCCGTTGATAATGCCCGCCAAATAAGGATTGTTAGTAACCCGGTAGATTTTTCTTGAGATAATGGCCGCCAGGGGCAGGAAGACAATAATCGGGAAAAGCCAGATTCCGCCGATGGGCCCCATGGGGAACGCCGGCCGGGCAAAGAACATTTCCCCCTTGATCCGGAAAGTAACGTACTGGATCACCACCAGGATAAAGGGCCCTATGCCGTTGGCGATTGCCAGAACCGCGGTATTGATCCATTCCTTTTTCCCAAGGCTGTTGAAGTTATAGGCGTTCACCGAAACCGAATTTGCCACGTAATAGGTAAGGAAGAGAGGCAGGTAGGGCAGGGCGATGATCAGTTTTTCAGCGGTAAAGGCCTTAACCGCCAGCACCCAGATGCGGAAATCGGTCTTGAAGAAGAAATCAGCGCAGAATACCCAGCCGTAGCTTACCACAATAGAAATGAGGGCGAGGAGCAGGGTTTTCCCCAGAACCGGGAGGGATATCTTTACCCCCGAGGCGGCCAGATCCTGTCCGCTTTTTTTGCCGTAGAGCCGGTACCAGAGGATCATGATGAGGATACTCAACAGTCCGCAGAGGCAGGCCCAGAGGGCGATGCCGTAGGGCGGCGCCTGCCAGAAGATACCGGGTTTGTGGGTGTTAGACCAGGCAAGCAGGGGGAAGTAGATAATCATCCCGAAAATTGTTGAAACCGCCATCCCTCCCCAGAACCAGACGGATCCCGTTCCCTCGGGGCCTGGGCCGGGTAGAACGATCTTTTTCGCCCTGAGGCTGGCAAAGAAGGGGGTAAAAGTCATGAGGATCGTAAAGCTGATCAGGAACATGCCGAACCCGATAAGCCCCAGAAAGTTAAAGAAAACTTTAGACTGCCAAATCTGGTTCCCCGCGGGGATAGGATTTGGGGCGCCGAAGACCTTTTCCCAGAATTCCACCCCTTCCCTTACGCAGACCGCGGAAAAGTGATTCCAGGGATGGATCTGATAAGGCTGATAGATAATCCGTACCGTACTTTTCCCGTTGATTGTATCGGTATAAAAAGTGTCTTTAGTTCTCTTTTCCAGGGAACCGGCGGCGGGGTCTTTGCCGAAATTGAGGAAAGACTGGGCGTCCGGGGTACCGATATAAGTCCGCGGGACGCTTCTGGTTCCATCGGCAAATTCCCGGCGGAAAAAGAACTCGTCATACTGGGCGGCGATAACCCCCACATCCCGGCTGCCGTATTTATTCCAATATTTGCCGGTATCGGGATCCTTGTAGGTAGGATCATTGGCCACCAAAAGAACCGCCGCCACCAAGGGTTTTTCCGCCTTGTTATCGTCATCTACCGAAAGATTGGCCGCCCGGGCGCCGTTTGAGTGCCCGGTAATGCCTATCTTGGCCTTGTTCACGTAGGGCAGGGTAGCCATAAGCTGGACCGCGTCGTACATACCCGTCCCATGCTGATTCCAGTCGTCCCCGGTAAAGGGTTCGGAATTACCGTGACCATACATATCAATGGACATAACCACATAGCCCCGGCGGGCATATTCAACATAATTCAGATCCTGCATTTCCCGGTTATTGTACCATCCGTGGCTTGTTACAATCGCCGGAGCGGGTTTTTCCGCGGTGGCGCCGTCGGGAATTAAAAGAAGGGCGCTCATTTGGCGTCCCAGAGATGTTTCCCAGCGGATATCCTTGATGGTTACCCTTCCGCCTGACCTTTGAACGATTGCGGCGCCTATCATGCTGATCACCAACAATCCCACCGATAAGATCAGCCATTTTTTGGCCGATGCTTTTCTTTGTTCCATTCTCGTACTCCTTACTTGCAAGATGATATTATAGATATTGGGCAAAGTCAAAAAGAAAATGGTATGAGCTTGTTCCAAAACCCGGTTGGTGCGAACCTTCGGTTCGATGAAAATTGCTAATTCTTTATGGGGGTTAAGCTTTTGAGGCTTAGGAACCGTGGAAGAATAAAACGCCCTGCCTTTTAGTCTAATTACTTATCAATTGCTTATCCAATAAGAAAATAACGTGACCAAAGGGTCATGTTGTTTCCGCACAGTTCCTTTTTCAACTTGAACCCCGTGCGGTTTCTTGACACGCCCCGCCATAGGCTGCTAGGATTCTGTTTCAAGGAACAGGATCTTGATGGTTTCCACGCGGGTCAGGACAGACAATTTTATTTCCACAGGGCGTTTTCGCCCGGCCGCCGGGTACTTTTATTATTATCTGTCTCTGCGCCCCATGGAGATCGCGCCTATGGATTGATAGGCCGTAACCTTGTATTCAAGGGAGACTCCGGGGGCGCTGGCCGCTCAGGGGTCTCCCTTTTTTTTATGCCGGCGGAAACCGGCCGGGGGGACATGGTTCACCCCCGCAAAAAACAGGAGAAACGGAGGAACCGGGTATGATCATCGCCATTAAACCGGGAACGGGCGGGGAGGAGCTGCGGGATTTTATTGTCCTGCTGGAGAAACAGGGGGTCAGGGTCAACCTTTCCGAGGGGATCACCCAGACGGTCCTGGGCCTTGTGGGGGACACTACCGGGATAAACGCCGAGGCCCTGAGGGCCCATCATCTGGTGGAGAAGGTACTCCGGGTACAGGAACCCTACAAGCGGGCGAACCGCATGTTCCATCCCGAGGATACCCTGATAGAGATGGAAGGGCCCGGCGGGGAGAAGCGGCGGATTGGGGGCGGCCGTCTGGCTGTTATAGCCGGCCCCTGTTCGGTGGAAACGCCGGAGCAGATCGCCTCCGTGGCCCGGTCGGTAAAGCAGGCCGGGGCGGCTTTCCTCCGGGGAGGGGCCTTTAAGCCCCGGACCAGCCCCTACAGCTTCCAGGGCCTGGGCTGCCGGGGGCTGGATCTGCTGGTGGCGGCGAAAAAGGAAACCGGCCTTCCCATCGTTACCGAACTGATGGATATTCACCACATAGAACTGTTTGAGGATGTGGATATTATCCAGGTGGGCGCCCGGAACATGCAGAATTTTACCCTCCTCCGGGAACTGGGCCGCTGCCGTAAGCCTATCCTGCTTAAACGGGGCTACGCCTGCACCCTTACCGAACTCCTGATGGCGGCGGAGTATATCCTGGCCGGGGGAAACGACCGGCTTATCCTCTGCGAGCGGGGGATACGATCCTTCGATCCCTACACCCGGAATATCCTGGATCTTTCCGCCGTACCGGCCCTCAAAAGGCAGAGCCATCTCCCGGTGATCGTAGACCCAAGCCACGCCACGGGGCTGGCCTGGATGGCGCCCGCCATGGCCAAGGCCGCCGTTGCCGCCGGGGCCGACGGGCTTATCATCGAGGTACACAACCAGCCCGAGGCGGCCCTCTGCGACGGGGAGCAGTCCCTTAACCCCGAAGTTTTCGCCTCCCTCATGGACAGCCTGCGGAAATACGCGGATATTGAGGGGAAAACCCTGTGAGCCCGGGTAAGGCTCCCGGGGCCGGCTTATTGAAACCGGCGGAAGCCGCCACGGTGGGGATCGCGGGCCTGGGCCTCATGGGGGGCGCGGTAGCCATGGCCCTGCGTCGGGCCGGCGTGGGGGATCCTGAAGCCGGGGGCCGGCTCCTGGCCTGCGACAAGGACCAGGGAACCCTCCGCGCGGCCCTGGCCCGCTCGGTGATTGACGAGGCTTTGCCCCCCCGGGAGATGCTTCCCCGCTGCGATCTGGTGTTCCTCTGCCTGAACCCTTCAACCCTGCTGCGTTTTCTGGAGGCCCGGATGGGGGATTTTAAGCCCGGCGCGCTTATCACCGATGTCGCGGGGATCAAGGGGAAGATCGTGGAGGCGGTGGAGAGAAACCTGCGGCCCGACCTGGATTTTATCCCCGGCCACCCCATGGCGGGTTCGGAGAGGGGGGGCTTTGCCAACGCGGAGAAATGCGGCTTCCAGGGGAAGAACTACATCCTTACCCCCCTGGAACGGAACCGGCCGGAAAACCTTGATTACCTCAAGACCCTGATCCGGCGCATGGGATTCGGCAGGATCACCCTCACCAACGGGGAGGATCACGACCGGAAGATCGCCTTTACCAGCCAACTCTGCCACCTTATCGCGGCGGCCCTTATCGACTGCGAGGCGGATACGGAGATTACCCGTTTTGGCGGCGGCAGTTTCGAGGATCTTACCCGGATCGCCATGCTCAACGCCCCTATGTGGACGGAGCTTTTTATTTAAAACCGGGATCTGCTTCTTGGGCGGATAGCTCAGTTTGAGCGGAGCCTTGACGATCTCAAGGCGCTGATAGCGGCGGGGGCGGAACGCGAACTGCGGGAGCGCCTTGCCGCGGTACGGAAGCGCCGGGCAGCCATGAGCGGCTAGTATCCAGACATCATTCAAAATGTGGGTATAGCCGCTTGGGTTTGATACGGGCATTAGCAGTGGTAAATCGCCAGTTGATTTTACAGGCTTCCTTATTGCGTCTCAGCTTCCATGCCGCCGTCTCTTCTCTCATCTGCTCTATCCATAGATTTTTTCAAGGCGGGCTTTGATGTCCCGGTCGGTCATCCCAAAGGCATACATCGAAATGATCTGGTCGTTGAACAGGGGAACACGTTAAGGGTGGATATAACCGAATTTGACGGTCAGGCCCTTGCCGGAAGCGACAAGTTTGAAGATTACTACGGATTCAGGGGGGAAGGCAGGCATTTTCTGGACAGGATTATGAATCAGGGCGATAAAGGCGACCCGGAACGGACCGCCGAAGACTGCGCCACCATGGAACTCTGCGAGGCTATTCTGGCCGCCCGGATACCCTAAGAGTTTGCGGCGCAAGGCTTGTCCCATTAGAGCCTGTCCGTAATGTAGCACCTTATGGACCCGGACTGCAGGTCCGCGACTTCCTTGAAAATCAAGCGGGAAAGCCCGGGGGCGGAAGCGCCGATCCTTTACCGGCACCGAGAGAGGGGGAACGGCAAAAAGCCGCTGATTTTGTATCAAAACCAGCGGCTTTTTTGAAGCACAGCAAGCTGTCAAGTATATCTTAAAAGAATTCTGTCTATAACTCCCCGTTACAGACAGATTCTACTTACCAGCTTAAAAACTATACAATCTCCCGGTGCGCTCCGGCTAAAGAACGCGCCGGTCGAAGGGGAACAAATATTTAATTTTTAAATGAGGGTCTGTTTTTTTAAATATTTTTTGTTCCATTTTAAAGAATGTTATAGGGAGGAAAGAAAATCCTTTATTTTTTTGCAAGGCATGGTAGTATGTTCCAACGGAATTTATCATAATAAACTAATGAAATACCGTTGTGTAATCTTCGACCTGGATGGTACCCTGGTAGATACCCTTGGTGATATAGCCGCTTCCATGAATCGCGCCCTTGAGGGCCGGGGTTTTCCCCCGCTGCCGCTTGAAGCCTACAAAAAAATTGTCGGCTGGGGCATCAGGCGTCTCGCCTTCAACGCGCTGCCTCAAGGAGACAGAAGTGAGGAAACCGCCTCCCTGGTTGCCGAAGAAGCGCAGCGATTCTACGCGGAAAAGCCTCTGGTTTATTCCCGGCCTTATCCCGGCATGGCGGATCTCGCCGCGGAACTCCACCGCCGCAAAATGCGTACCGCCGTTCTCAGTAACAAACCCGATCTGGTGTCCCAACTGGTGGTAGCGGGATCCTTCCCCCGGGGCTCCTTCGATCTGGTGCAGGGGGAAAGCCCCGGCCTTCCCCGCAAGCCCGATCCCGCGGGAGCCTGGGAGGTACTGGTAAAGCTTGACTGTACCCCCAGGGAAACGATTCTGATGGGGGACTCGGAGATCGACATGGAAACCGCCGTCAACACCGGCTGCTTTCCCCTGGGGGTAAGCTGGGGTTTCCGCCCCCGGGAAACCCTGGAAAAGGCCGGGGCCGCCCGGATCATCGGGAAGCCGGAGGAGCTTCTGGAGATGCTTTAGGGGCCGCCATTACTATACGCGGCATAAAGATTCGCGATGGGTTGTACTAATATCGCGCCGCTTGTCTCCGGCAAAAAGCGCATATCCACCGCCGGGCCACGGCATTGTCCCCTTCGTCATCAGCTCTTCGCGCAAGGGTGTGAAAGGTTGCGAAAAAAAGCTATAGTTAAACCATGAAGCTTGACGATCCCCGGGTAAACGAAAACCTTACCGAACTTTCCCGCGTTCTGGCAAAAATCGGCGACAGCGTTCTTATCGAATCATTCCTGCACTGCCTCCTCACCCCGGCGGAAACCGCCGACATTGCCGCCCGCTGGGCACTGGTCAAGGCGCTGGATAAAAAGATCCCCCAGCGGGAGATAGCCAGGGATCTGGCGATCTCCCTCTGCAAGATCACCCGGGGAAGCCGGGAACTCAAGAAGCCCGGTTCGGCCTTCCGGAGAGGGCTGGAAATCCTGGATGCCGGGCAGTCATAAACGCCGGCCGCGCAAAGGGCCGGCTCGGCCCTTTGCCCTCAGTCGTGCGCCCGGCTATCCAGTTCCCCTTCCCTGATTTCGTCCAGATATTCACGCTAAAAGCTGACCATAATCAAATTGCTGACCGGATGCCTTAACTTATTGACATTGCTTTGCTTTGATTCGTGGTATAAATTATGACAGGCTGGTTTAGGATGTTATTAAACAAGTTGATTTTTTTCCGGTTCGGTGATTCCTTCGCTATCAGTTTCGCTTTCCGCAAGCGGCCATATAATTTGTTTTCTGTTTTTTTGCTCTGTCTTGTTTTGGCCGGTTGTGCGACCACGGACAATACAGGTTCCGCTCCCGGTGAATTGCTGGAAGGCGACCCCGCCGTCATTTCCGGCGTCCTTGAAAACGGATTTTCATACCGTATTTTACAGAATAGTTATCCCGAAAACCGCATCTTCCTCAGACTGGTAGTAAAAGCGGGATCCGTTTTGGAAGCCTATAACGAGCGGGGTATCGCCCACCTGGTAGAACACATGGCCTTTAACGGAAGCGCCCATTTTTCGGAAAACCAACTGGTTGATTATTTTGAAACTCTGGGCATGGCCTTCGGGCCTGAGGTAAACGCGTATACGTCATTCGATGAAACGGTATACCGCCTGGAGATCCCCGCGGATAATCCCGAAGCCCTGGGTACAAGCCTCACCGTTATTTCCGACTGGGCCTCGGGGCTTACCTTTGACGAGGCCGAACTGGAAAAAGAGCGGGGAGTGGTGCTTGAGGAATGGCGTCTGGGCCGGGGTGTTAACGGCCGGGCCGGGGACGCGCTGCTGCCCTTCCTCTTTCCCTTTTCCCGGTACGCCGCCCGTATGCCCATCGGTAAACCGGATATCATCCGGAACGCGCCAAGGGATCGGATCGTCAACTTTTATAAAAAATGGTACCGCCCGGAATTGATGACCCTGATTATCGTGGGCGATGCCAACGGCGCCCTGCTTGAACAGGCGGTAAAAGGACGGCTGTCGTCTATCCCGGCAAGTGAAAAACCAAGGGGACGCCCTGGCGCTTCCCCGGCATTCCCCTCGTATCCCGTGTCCGTTCCCAAGATAAAACTCAGCCTCCGCTTGTCCGATCCTGAAGCGCCCTATACCCAGGTTTTCATCGGCAGCCTGTTTCCCGCAGTACGGGTGAAGACCCGTGAGGATCAGCGGCTGTTCACGGCGGGCGCTGTCGCTGTAAACGCCTTATCGGCCCGCCTCAAAGAACAAGTCCAGGACGGCGATCTTTTCCTTGGCGGCCAGGCCCTCACGATAGATCTGCTGCGTTCCATGAATGCCGGCGCGATCTGGTTCAACCCCAGGCAGGGGGTTTTCGATGACGCTTTCAAGGCCGTCATTGACGAGATTGACCGTTTTGTGGAGTACGGTATCACCGAAACCGAGTTGGAGCGGCAAAAGGCGAACCTGCGTTCCAACGCTTTGGATACTTGGCAGAACAAGAAAAAAGCCAGGTCACCGGACATTGCGTACCGCCTGGTGGAAAGCGTGCTGAACGAAACGCCCCTCCTCTCGGCGGATGCGGAATATCAGCTGGCCCTGGAAACCATCAACGCCCTTACAACGGATGAGGTAAACACGGTCATTCAATGGTATTTTGACGGGCGTGGCTCCCGGCTTCTGACCATCGCGCCGCCGGATGCGGGAGTTCCTTCAAAGTGGGCTATCAGCCGGATGTGGAAACGCTACCGCAATCCTTCCCTTGGGGTCTACAACGACGACCTGGACGACCGGCCGCTCTTCCCGCCTGAATTGGCGGGGTCTCCCGGCTCAATAACTGCGGAGCGCGTTCTGTCCGACGGAAGTGGCGGAACGCAGGCCGGTGTTCCACCGGCAATCACCGAATTCACCTTGTCAAACGGCGCAAAGGTCGTTGTTTGCCCCACCGATTTTAAAGATGACTTTTTTGTGTTTAATGCCCTTAGCCGGGGCGGGCTTTCCCTTGTTTCAGATGACGAATACCCCTCAGCGTCAATTGCCGCCGAATACGCGGGCGCCTCCGGCTTAAACGGGTTCCGGCAGACCCAGGTTACGAAAAAACTGGCGGGTAAAAATGTGACGGTCGGGCCGAAACTAAACGAAACCTACGCCGGTTTATCCGGTTCCGCCGCGGCCAGGGATATGGAAAGCCTCTTTCAGCTTGTCAATTTATATTTTACTTCCCCTGATTTTACGGAAGCCGCATGGAAACGGGTAACGGGAAATATTAGCTCAAAAATCGAGGCTAACCAGAAGTATCCGCAAAACTATTTTATCACGGAACTATTGAAAATCCTTTACCCCGGCTCTGTCCGTCTTAACGAAGCTTCCGGTTCTTTTGCCGGAGCCCTTAATAGCGCCGAGGCACGGCAGTTTTACCGGCGCTTCTACGGCGGGGCCGGGAATTTTACCTTCGTCTTTACCGGCAGTATTACGGTTGATGAAGTAAAGCGGCTCAGCGCCGTGTATCTGGCCTCCCTTCCCGCCGGGGAGATCGCCGAAGCGCGGGATACCTTTCCGGATTTCCCTGAGGGCAAACAGGTGGTGCGGATAAAAAAGGGCATCGAGCGGCAGAGCTGGGTTCGTATTTATTTCGGGGGCGTGAATCCTGAGGTTGAAGGGGACA
>JAITLF010000029.1 GCA_031278025.1 Treponema sp. | reverse complement strand
GCGGTAGTAGTGTTGCCAATACCCAGATCCCCGATGGCGGTAAGATCGAATTTCCTGTCCGCCGCGTCCTGCGCCAGGGCCCTGCCCCGATCCAGAGCCTGCTCCGTTTCCGCTTCGGTCATGGCGGGTTCCTCGAAACTGTTTTTGGTTCCGCGCCCAATCCGCGCCCGCACAAAGGGGCATACCGCTTTCAGATCGCTATCCGGGGGAAGATCGTCCCCCATGATCCCGGCGTCCACCAGGATTATCTCCCAGCCGGTTCCACCTGCCAGGGCGTTGATGCCCGCCCCTCCGGCGAGGATATTCAGCGCCATCTGCCGGGTTACCTCCTGGGGATAAAGGGACACGCCGCAGGAGGCGATGCCGTGATCCCCGGCAAAAACGTAGATTCCCTTTTTTTTGATTTCCGGGGGAACGCGCTGCTGTATTTCCGCCATTTTTACGCAGTACGTTTCAAGTTTTCCCAGGCTTCCCCTGGGTTTTGTCAGATCGTCAAGATGTTCTTCCATAGCCGTTTTCAGATCTTTCACCGTTAACCTCCTGTCGGCAGTTTTACTGCTGCCCTGATAAATTTTAAGGGGGGCCCACGCCTTGCCGCACTTACTCCGCAGACACCCTCAACGTTTCGCGCGCATCACAGCGGCGCCCCCGTATGGAGATCCATTTTATCACATTTTACGGTTTTACACAATACGACACACCTTCTCCTCACTCTTCCCTATTAACGCGGCGATGCTTTCCCGCGCCTCTTCCCAGGAAAACATTTCCACGTTTATTACCCCGTCAAATTCCCGCAGAAGCGGCCGTAATTTTTTGAACCAGGCCGCTTCCGCCGCTATAGGCCGGTGATCCGGAAGCCTCCCATCAAGGGCCGCCCTGTCCCGGTCAACGCCGTGCAGGTGTATTTCCGCGGTACGTTCCCGGCGGCCGGCAAACCAGGCCGCCGGATCCGTCCCCTCAAGCAGGAGGTGGCCCGTATCCATACAAAGCCCTACGTTTTTATCCAGGAGGGGCAGCAGCGACTCAATCATACCGGGACCGGTATTTTCGGCAAGAAAACGGCAACGCGGAAATTCGGCGGCCCATCCGTTGACAAGAACCGCCAGTTCCGGGGCATCTTCGGGGAGACCCGGATGCACAATGAAATGGCGCGAGAGGGGCGCGAGGCGTTCTATAAGTTCCCTGTGCCCGGGAAGCAGCCGGTCCGGCAGATGCGCGGTAAAGACAAAGCGTTCCCGGTACCGCAGTATTTCCTCCCATTCATCGTCGAGCATCTTTTTGATTTCCCCGTCATAGATAAAAAACAGTAATTCTACTCCCGACACTTCGTTCTTGTCTTCAAGAAAGCGGAGATTTTCAAGGTAAGTACCGGGGATGACCCATGAAGGAACGCTGATTGTGCCCATCATTTTACCCTGAGGGGGATGCCGCAAACCATGAGTTCTACCCTGTCCGCGGCGGCGGCGATTTTCCTGTTGGCCTCCGCAAGGAGCATATTGTAGCGCCTTGTGCTTTCATCAAAGGGGACATTGCCAAGCCCGGTTTCATTGGTGACAATAACGCAGTCGCGCATACTCGTGCGTATGCCGGCGGTAAAACCTTCGAGTATACGGCCAAAGTCAGCTTCCCGCCTGTAGTACATGAGGTTGTTTACCCACATGGGAATACAGTCCACTACGGCGCGTTCCCCCGCCGCCGCCGTTGCCCGATCCAGTTCCAGCGGTTCCTCGACGGTGACAAAGCCGCCGCTTCTACCTGCGGCCAGGCCGGCCCGTTCTTCCCGGTGCCGCGCGATCCGCTCCCGCATCTCATCGTCCAGGACCTCCGCGGTGGCGACAAACGAGACGGGGAAGGGCCATTCAAGCGCCAGTTCCAGGGCGCGCCGGGATTTTCCCGCCTTTATGCCGCCCGTTATCAAAATAACCATAGCTTTCTCTCCTTCATCAGTACCGTGTTTCGGCGCCGCAGGCGCCTGGCCGGGGGGTAGCCGGAGACCCCGCACACGGCGCAGCCGGGGAGGAGGCTCCGGCGCAGGGGGGGCCAGGGCGGCCTGATTCATACGCGCCCGCCGCACGGTAACTGGCCCCCCCTCCCAACGCTTAACTATACCATGACATAGCGCAGGCCGTTTAGTATCTGTTCCAACAGGAACAGCGCCCCGTCCCCGCCGAAAAGGGTTTTCCCGGTGATGTCGATATACCCCAGGGACGGCAGGGCTATTTCTATACCGCAGAATTTCTGTCCGTATAGTTTTAGTTCCGCTATTGTGTTTCCGTCGGCCAGAAGGATATGCGCCGGCGTTTCTATTATCGGAGCGTTTAGCGCTTGCGGGTAACGGATTTCCGCGAGAAATGTTTCGAGCCTGCGGATAAAGAATGCGTCGCCGCCGGGCAGTACGGAAACCGACGCGGGTACCATCCCCAGGTAAGCGCAAAGCCATTTGGTTATGGCATACGCGATGGATGCCTCGGCCTTTACGGAAAAGAGCGTTCCCCGGGGCAGGCCGAGGAGGGAGGAAAAACGGGAGAGGTAGAGGTAGGCCCTGGCCCTTGCCCGCTCAATTTCCCCAAGGGCCTTCTGCCCGTCCCCGCCCAGCTCGCGGCATATTCCGCGGATAAACGCCTCGGCGGCGTCAAAACCGATGGGCGGCCCTTCTTCCGGGATGAAGTACGGGGTTCCGTATTCGTTCTTCAGTTTTTCCGCGATCTCAAGGCTGTACTCGGGGTAAAGCGCCACGTTTAAAGCAGCCCGGCCAATTCCGGAAAGCGAGGCCGCATCGTCCCCCGCGCCGGGCGCGGCAGTTAATTCAATGCCGGAAAGTTCTAGGAGGCGCCCTAAAACGGCAAGATTCTGCGCGTAGTGTTTTTGATAGATGCAGATTCCCAGGATGTTCACCGTCCGCCCCGTCTCACCGCCGCCGCGGGCCGTCCCGCCGCCTGTAACGGTATTACCGTTAGGCGGGGGCTTTGCGTCCGGGGAAGCGCCGCGCCGCCTTACCGCGTCCAGGGCGCGGATGATCGCCTTCTGGTAGCCGGAACCGAAACTGCCCGAAAATCCGGTGTTTTCCAGCGCGAAAGAGGGTATGTCCCCGACTTCCTCGGCGAGGAAGCGGTCGAGGTCGTCCCCGATGAGGGCGGCGCCCGGGGAATTGATCACGGCGATAAGGCCGGGGTTTTTCCGGACCGCGGCCCTGAGTATTTTCGCGATTTTTTCCCCGCCGCCAAAGACGTAGTCTTCGCCGTCAAGGTAGGTGGAGGGTATGCGGGACTGGCCAAAGTAAAAGCCCTCGGTGTATTCCAGGGGATTAAACGTAGGGGTGCGGAGAAACTGGGCGTCCGCTATGGCGCTGTGGTAGAACTTGCAGCCTGTGGGCCCGTTTAAGATGGTGCAGGCGTCTTTGATGCCTTCCACCGCGAAAAGCGCGCCGGAAAAACTGTCAGGCGTAATATTTTCTGAATAGTGAATCATCCTGTCTCCAGCCTTCCCGCAGATTCATCCTGAAGATTTCGCCCCAGCGCCTGGCGAACTCAAGGCCGCCCAGGAAACCCGCGGTAGGGCTTAGGGGTATGGTGTCCGCGAGTATGGCCGGGTCCTGATCATTGGAACCGTAATTGGTAAGCAGGAGATCCGGCTTTACCCGCCCCAGATCGTCCTGCCTCCGTTCGTTTTCGTAGGGGACCCGCAGTTCCGCTATACTGTCCCGAAAGACGGTACGAAAACTGTTGTCCTGGGAAAAATTGAGGATCCCCACAAAGGCAATTTCCATTTCCAGATCAAAGGCGGTCTGCAGTATCCAGTCAATATCCTGGTTATAGGTGATAACCATAAGCCTTTTGCCTTTAAGCTCTGCCTTTATCTCCGCTATCCCCTCCTGGTATTCCCTTTTATAATCGGCGATAATACTTTCGATTTCGTCCCCGCCCCTGCCGAAGTATTCGCCGATCTTGCGGACCCAGCCGCAGCTTTCCCGAAAACCAACAGGAAAGGGTTCATCCAGGAATTCCGCGCCAAATTCCTTTTTCAAAAAATCCCGGATAGTTCTGCCCATGTAGTCGTTGTACGCGAGGATGTTGAGTTTTCCCCGCTTAAAGGCGCGTATACTTTCCACGCTGGTTTCACAGAGGAAATTGCAGTTGATCTTAATGCCGAAACGCCCCAGAATCTCCGTCACGTAGCGCAGGCTTTCCGAACGGGCGTTTGTCTCGGCTTTTTCGGCCACGATATTCACCGTGTTTTCTTCGGCGCTTACGTTCCTGTCGATCAATGCCCGGGCAATTTCCATGTAGGCGATAAAGATGCCCTGCAGAAAATCGCCCCGGATAACGCCGTCGGCAAGTACGGGCACGATTCTCGTGTCCTCGTCCTCATAGTCAAGGACAAAGCGGATATCGTCGCCGATGACGCCGCTCGGGCAGGTAGTTAAAACGAAGATCACCCTGGGTTTCCGCGCCTTTGCCTCAAGGAGCTTTTTGCGCAGCGTTTCGGTTCCGCCGAATATCATAACCCCCTCGTTCATCCGCGAGGACACTACGGGCGGCGCGGACGTATAGGGCAGCACGATCCCCCGCTCCAGGATAAAGCGCCTTGAAGCGGACGTGATGCCCTGGTAGGTAATATGGGCGCAGCTTTCCGGGCCGTGGGCGATGCAGATACCGTCTTCCACCTGGGTACAGATGCTCATGGCGCCGTTAAAGGCGCAGCCGTGCAGCGGTTCCCTGGCGACAAGGCCCTTGGAAAACCACGCGGGCCTTCCGCCTGACGAAGCGGCCGGGGAGGCGGCGGCGGACTGTACGGGCGGGTTTTGTTTCGCGGCGGCAAAAGTTCTCTTTTCAAGAAGCCGCTCCTCAAGTTCCTCGTCGCCCAGGGGAAGCGCGGGGTAAAAATCCTCCTGCGTGTAGATCCGCCGCGCCAGCTCCGCGAATTGTCCGGCAAGAGGCGAGTCGGGCCAGGCTTCCACCAGGCAGCTTCCCCGCTGCTCGGCGCCGGCAAAGAGGGAGTCCCTTTTGATGGAGGCGATCAGGGGCAGGGAAACGGCGCCGCAGAAACGGCGTACCATTTCTTCTTCCTCCTCCCCCCTGGAGTTGAAGATGATTCCGCCCGCCCTGTTCCCGGCCTGATCGTAGTTGCGTATACCCCGCAGAATATTATTCGCCGCGTAGAGCGACATAAATTCCCCGGAAGTTACGATGTAGACCTTTTCCGCGTAATCCCGCCTGATGGGAACCGCGAAGCCGCCGCATACCACATCCCCCAGAACATCGTAGATGATCGCGTCGTAGCGGTTTTCTTTTATCCCCAGCCGGTCCAGTAACTCGAAGGTGGTCAGGATACCCCGGCCCGCGCAGCCCACCCCCGGCTCCGGGCCCCCGGCCTCAACGCAGTGAACCCCAAAGGCCCCGGTGCGGACAATATCGGAAAGCCGGCATTTGTCCGGGGCCGTGTCCCGGACATAGTCCAGCACGGTGGTGATCCGTTCCCCGTGCAGCAGGAGGCGCGTCGAATCGTGCTTGGGATCGCAGCCGATCTGCAGTATACGCTTTCCTTCCCCGGCAAGGGCGGCGGAAATATTCGCGGCTATGGTCGATTTGCCAATTCCGCCCTTCCCGTAAACGGCAATCTCAGGCATGACAGTAATCCTGCCCGGTTTGGGCCGGGGCGTCCGTCCGCCAGGCCGAAAGTGATTGCAGCATAAAGGAATGAACGTCCATGCCGTATACGGATTCCAGAATTTCCCGGCCAAGAACCTCGCCGGGGATTCCCACGGCAACGAGTCTGCCCTCGCGCATCAGCGCAATGGTGTCCGCGAAACGGCGGGACAGGTTAAGGTCATGGAGTACGGCGATAACGGTCCTGCCGTTTCCCCTGGCCCAGTCCGCGAGGCCCCGCAGTAATTCCACCTGGTATTTCAGGTCCAGGTGATTCGTCGGCTCGTCGAGGAGGATTATTTCCGGGTCCTGAACCAGAGTCCGCGCCAGAAAAACCCGCTGAAGCTGCCCCCCGGACAGTTCATTTATCATCCTGTCCTTTACATCGGCAAGACCGAGCTTTTCAAGAATCTCCGCTATCAGTATTCTGTCCCTTTGCGAAAGCGATGAAATGTACTTTTCGGAATGGGCGTATCTGCCCAGCGCCACCGTATCGGCTACCGTAAAGGGGAAGTATATCTCCTGCCCCTGGCTCATCACGGCGATCTTTCTTGCCAGCGCCTTTCTGCTGAACGACGAAACCTCGCGGGAATCAACGGCGATGCTGCCCCGGTAGTGGAGTATATGGGCGATTGCCTTGAGAAGAGTGGTCTTTCCGCAGCCGTTGGGTCCGGCGACGCAGAGAATTTCCCCGCGTTCGGCTTTCAGGGAAATATTTTTGATAACATCGCCGCCGTTATAGCCGCAGTACAGATTCCGTATTTCCAGCACCGTTTCGCCTCCTCATCCCGTAACTATTCAGTCGCAGCGTTATTACTGAATAGTTGCCTCATCTCTTCCTGAAATACACCCAGGCGAAGAACGGCGCCCCCAGAATGGCGGTAACCGCGCCCACCGGCAGTTCCGCCGGCGACACGATCGTCCTCGCGATAAGGTCCGTTACCACAAGCAGGGAACCGCCCAGGATAGCCGCCATGGGAAGCGCGTATCTGTGCCGCGCCCCCACAATTTTCCGGGCCAGGTGCGGGGCGATCAGGTCCACAAAACCGATTGCGCCGGTCAGGGCAACCGCGGCCCCGGTGAGGATCGCCGTACTAAAGAGGAGCTTTATCCGCAGTTTTTCCGAATCAACGCCAAGCGACTTTGCCTGTTCTTCCCCAAAGGTAAGTATGTCCATCTCCCTGGTATGCCTTCCCACTCCCAGGCTGCCCAGGGCAAGGAAGGGCAGCAGCAATACTACGTAATCCCAGCCCTTAAGGGAAAAGCTGCCCATTTGCCAGTAGAGCAGATTCCTGAGCTGTTCCCGAAACAGGACAACAAGGATGGTAAGAAAGGCATTGACGAACAAAGAGAAAACCATCCCAAAAAGTATGATAGTGTTATTGGAAAAATTCTTGTCGATTTTTGCCGTAAAGAACAGCACGAAAAATACCGTCGCAAGTCCGAACAGGAATCCCGCGAAGGGCAGGGTAAAGCCGCCCGCAAAGGGAAGGCGCAGCCCGGTAAGAATAACCAGCGCCGCCCCCAGGGAAGCGCCGGAGGATACGCCGATGATATAGGGCGAAGCCAGGGGGTTCTTCAGGGTCGACTGAAACACCGTCCCGCTTACGGACAGGGCGCAGCCGGTAAAAAAAGCCAGAAGCGCCCGGGGAAGCCTTAGGTTCCAGACTATGGTGATGTTCTTCGGATCCATCCCGGCCCTTAACGGCAGGTTTGCTATTTTGTGGAAAACGATGTTAAGGGTGTCGATAAAACCGATGGAGGTGCTGCCCAGGGAAGATCCGGCGCAGAGGATAACGAGCGCAAGCAGTATTCCTACGGAAAATTTTTCAGGGCGCTTCATATATTTCCGGGTATACGGCGTGGGCCATCTGTTTTAACGCGAGGATTATGTGTTGGGAAGGGCGGGACGCGGAATTGGCGTCGAGCTTAAAGATCCGGTTATTCCGCACCGCGCTGATCTCTCCAAAGCCGGGTCTTCCCCTTAAATCCGCCGTAAAAGTATCTATATCATCAAGGAAGGTGATAATGACATCCGGATTCCGGTCAATGACCGCCTCCGCGGAAGGGGAGAGCCAGCCGTCCTGATCGGCAAAAATATTGTCCGCGCCTATCACTTCCGCCATTTCGTGTAAATAGGTATGCCGCCCCAGAGACACGATGTAAGGCGGGGGGGATAGCTCTATGTAAACCGATCTTCTTTCCGTTATACTTCCGCTTTTTTGGGCGATGGCGTCAATTTCGGCCTTCATGCCGGCGACAAGCGCCTCGCCCTTTTCCGGCACCCGCAGCAGTTCCGCGATAAAACGTATATCAGCGTAAATGCCCTCGATACTGTCGCTTGTAGGTATATACACCACCGGGATTCCCGCCTCCCCCATAAGCCTGAAGGGATCGTCCCCGGAAACCGTCTGGTTGTGGCCCGCGGCGATAATAATGTCGGGGTTAAGGGTTATAATCGTTTCCCCGTCGGGATAGGAAAAGTCGATAAGCGTAATGTCTTTATTTATGCCGTCAAGCGCCGCGGAAAATTCGTCCGCCGCTATGATCCTGGCGCCCAGCCCCAGGCCGATGATAATTTCGCTGTTGGAAGGCGCGGTAGAGATAATGGTGTTTATCTCTTTCGGCAGGGCCACCGTTTTTCCCGCACGGTCGGTAACGGCGCTTTTTTCGGCGGCCCCCCCGCATCCGGCCAGAAAAACCGCCGCAAGAAAAGCGGCCGCGGGAAAGACTGCCGCGAAGGGAATCCGCCCCGGCCTCACGAGTATACCCTGCTTATGAATTCCGTTTCCGCTATTCCCTGGTCATGGTTCAGTTTCAGCGCCAGGGAATAAAAATACCCGGAAAATAAATTAACATAATCAAAAAGTATATCCTCTACTTTATGCCCCTGCTCCTTATGCCGGTACATAAGACGGACCAGGGCCTTGCATTTATTTCTGATAATGTGGCTGTACGAGGCCGCGGGAGACCCCTGGGGAATAACAAACCTCGGCTTGTTTTTGCGGGGAGAGGCCGCGGAGTCAAAACTTTCCCGTATTTCCCGCTGTATTTCTTCGACGCGATCCCGCAGCCAACTCAGTTCTTCCTCGACTATCGTCGTTTTTGTGCGCAGACAGGGATTAATGTGGTACATAAGTTCGTTTAACTTGCACAACTCTTCCCTTAACGCCTCGTCGTCAATTAACGACCGCAAAAAGCCAATCATGCTGGCGGCCTCATCCGTGGCGATTTCAAAATCGCAGCGCAGATCCTCCGGGTCATCGTATAAAAAGCTATAGGACAGGTACTTGTTCATGTTTCTTTCCTTTTGGACAGGGAAACGCCGGTTCATTTACCCCTTCGTTGGAATATACGCACAAAGTCTCGATGCCGGGAACCGGGAGAAACCGTAAGGAGAGGAACGGCGGGTCAGCACCCAGCCTTCGCATTTCGGTATGGTATGCCGTTGGAAACACGCAAGCTCTCTTCCGGAACCCTTGCGTCGAGACTCCGAAAAAAAATTGCCCCCGCCATGCGCGGGCATACCCGTCAAAGTCTCCTGGCTTACGGCGTATAAATCGGCGACCGATAAATCGTTGTGATAAATCGTTAAGACACCCGGTTTTTCCGGTAACCTTCCCAACCTGGCGGTCAGTGGCTGTAGCGCCGGAAAATTGCCGCTTACAGTTACGGGATAGCTCCGGACTTACACCGGACTTCCTCTGAAACAGGCAAGTATGAGGATACAGGATATATCGCGTACTGTCAAGAAAAATATGTTCGGCATGGTTCTTGCCGCTCGTGTTTGTTTGCGTAGTTCGTGGTTTTTCTTCGGAGCAAGGCGCGGCGGAACGGGCCGTTGCCTTAAGGGGGCAGGCGGGGTATGATTCCCCTATGTTCACGGACGAATACTTTGTCGTTTTTCCCGAGGGAGACGTTCAGGAGATCCCCGGCAGGCTGCCCTTGAACAGCATTGTCGACATCAACGGCCGCCGACTCGGCCTGCCCCTTCCCACAAGCCGGATAATCGCCTTCCGGGTTTACCGGATCAAGGTGAACGAAAACAGGGGGGGCAACGAGACCCTGCATTACCTTGAACTACTGAGCGCCGAGGAGCTTCGTCCCCTTGCCCGCGCCTGAAAGACCCGGGGCGAAAAAGCCCGGCATCGGCGTTGAGCGGGAAAGCAGCCTCCACCGCGCCCTCAAGTTCCGCTATGCGGCGTCCAATGACCTTACCGAAAAAGCAATAGGCGATTTTATCTGTGACGGCGTCGGCAAGGACGGGGAACTTATCGAGGTCCAGACGGGGAGTTTCGCCCCCCTAAAGAAGAAGATACCCGCCTTTACCGCCCATTCCAGGGTAAGGATCATCCACCCCATCATCCTGACCAAGTACATTGAACTTTACGACGAGGCGGGCTCGCTTGTCCGCCGCCGTAAAAGTCCCCGCTCCGGCACGGTCTGGGACCTCTTCAGCAGCCTGCTTTACGCCCCGGAACTCCCCCTGGTTTCCGGTCTGTCCGTCGAGCTTGTCCTGGTGGACATCACCGAAAAGCGCGTCGCCGACGGCAGGGGTTCCTGGCGGCGCAAAGGCGCAAGCATCAGGGACAGGGAACTTCTTGCCTGGCACGAGGCCATTCCCCTTGAAAAGCCGCGCGACTACCGCCGCTTTGCGCCGTTCAAAAGGGGCGAGGAATTTACCGTCCGGGATTTGGCGGAAAAGACGCACATCGACACGGTAAGCGCGCGCAAAACACTGTACGTACTGCACAAGATGAAACTGCTGAAACGAAAGGGTAAACGCGGAAATAGCTTTGTGTATGTTATCGGGAATTAAGACGGTCGCTTAGGGGGTAACCGCGGGGGACCGAAGGTCTCCCGCGGGTTTTCTGTCTGTTCTACCAGTTATCGTCCATGTCGTCTTCGTCGCGGTTGTTCTCCGCAAAGAGATCGCTTACCGCCCGAAGGTCGTCAAGGTAAACATAGTAGCTGCCCAGGGCTTCCATGGGGTCCACGTCAATACGGAAACCCCGTATCTTGATGCCCAACTGGGTATTGTAATGGTAGTTTCTCTGAACGATACCGGAAGTACCGTCTTCCGTTTGGGGCGGCACCGCGGCTTTCAGTTGTTTCCAGCCCTGGAAATTCAGATTGCCCATATAAAGTTCATAAGGCTTGCCGAAGAAATCCTCGATAAGAACGGTGAGAGTATGGTTAAAGTTACGGCCCGCAACCCAAACCGAAATGATCTTGGTAATTCCCTCGACAGGAATGGGGCGGTTCGGCCGAAGAATAACGCTCATGTGGCCCCGGTGCAGGAAATCAACACGGGTACCGAGTACAAACCTGTCCGGAATATTTTGGTCCTGTTCGTCCTCTATCGGTTCCTTGCCCTTGGGCCCTCCCTCAAAGAGCCTGGTGGTAACATACCCGCTGTCGGAGGACATATAGGAGGTCCAGTAACCTTCATGCTCAAATTTATCAACCGATATCTCTTTTAATTCCTGCTGGGCTTCTTCGGTTCCAATGGCTTCCGCATCGGGATCCCCGGCATCCGCGTTCTGCGCGTATATATAAGCGCCCAGGGCAAGCAGCGCAATTGCGACAATAGTCCGTTTCATCCATGGCCTCCTTAATTATTCTCACCGCCGGACCAGAATTCCTGTATCTTTTTCGGATCCGCCAGTTCTTCACCATCATAATGAGTTTCAAAAGTATCCGTCAGCAGTTTTAACTGATCGAAGTAAATATAGAAATTTTTTACCAGCTCCATCGGTCCGGTCCAAATGCGGAATTTGACAAAGGTCAGACCCGTAAGCCGGGGCAGAATACGCTTGGATTGCGGAATGGTTTTAGGGATGCTTACCTTCATATTTTTCCACCCGGTATAGTGGATGGATCCCATAGGGAGGATATGGACTATCCCGCGGTAATCCCGAACATAAGCTTCCAACTGGAAATTCAAATTGGAACCCCACACCCATACATCTATTATTTGGGAACGCCCCGGCATCGGAATCTCGGCGGGTTTATCCGCGTCCTCTCCTCCTCCACCTTCGTCGGTATTACCGCCGGTGGGATAGATATCGATCCAGTTATAACCCCGGCGATCAAACTTTCCCCAAACACCCAGACTCTTGAGTTCTTTTCCATCTTCGTTCTGCCCAAAGATCTGGGTAGGCCAGGTTGCCGCGTAAGTCAGCTTGGGGAACTCCCCATCCTCGTTATTGGTGGCAAATTTACTTCCCTGGACCTTCCAGGTATACCCTGAATCACCGTCAAAAGAATCCAAAATTATGGATTCAAGCTGGGTGGTGTTTTCATCGCCAAAAGCGAAGGAAGCTGCCACAACCGCCATCAGTATCAACCAGAAAGCTTTGAAACTGCCTTGTTTCATTTTCTGCTCCTTTCTATACATCTTAAAAAGAGGTCAATCACATTATATTTCTTAATACGGCCTTTGTCAAACCCTCTTTTATAAGGACTTTTCACCGGTTTGTGATCTTTCCTGAAAAATTTCGGGCCGGAAATCAGGGTAATTCCGCTTTGGCGGCCCTTTCCATCTTTTTCAATAATCCCTTTTCCGCTAATCTTCGGCTTAAAATCTGAATTTCTGAAGGTATTTCTAAAACTTTTCTTTCGTCTTCCCCGTCATCATCCGTTTTGACCGTAAGGGGGACCAGTTCTGCGGCCAGGGTAAGGGGAGAATCATCGAAAACGGCCTTGATCTTAAGCGGAGTTATGGCGGGATCGAACCAGGAGAAAAGTATCCCCGGAATATCCCCGGATTGCTCAAAAAAGTCCGGGGCCGCCCCGTGAATCACGGCGGCGTCGCAGTCCGTCCCGCCCTGATACTGGGAAGACCCAATCAAATAACGGGGAAGCGCGTAATTCTGCTCGTCCTCAAGGCCCTTTTTAAAGGCGTCCCGCAGATCATCGCCGGAATTATACTCATCCTGAAAAACAAGAATGGCCGGCGGCCGCTCTTCCGCGGGGGAGGCGTCTCCTTCCGGGGACGGCGGGGCGGAAACCAGCAGGGCGGCCAGGCGGCCCGCCCGGTAAAGGTCGAGTTTCTGATCGGTGCCGAATATCGCGAATCTTTCCGTGCCGCTGTCCCCCGGCTCCCGGGAACGCCCCCGGAAAACCCCGACGGGAATCGCCGGATACTCCTGGTTATAACGCCGGGCCGCGTTGTAATACCGGGAAGCAAAAATGACGCAATAGGGGTTTTCCGCCGCGGCTTCCACCGTAAACACGGCCACATC